>NZ_CALFQK010000206.1:0-5022 GCF_937921195.1 uncultured Salinicola sp. | reverse complement strand
AAGGGATGAAACTCATCACCGCCATCATTAAACCCTTCAAGCTCGACGATGTGCGCGAGGCGCTGGCCGATAACGGCGTGCAGGGCATCACCGTCACGGAAGTGAAAGGGTTCGGTCGTCAAAAAGGCCATACAGAGCTTTACCGCGGCGCAGAGTATGTCGTCGATTTCCTGCCGAAAGTGAAAGTCGAGGTCGCTGTCGAGGACGACCGTGTCGATGGCGTTCTGGACTCGATCCGCAATGCCGCCAACAGCGGCAAGATCGGCGACGGCAAGCTGTTCGTCACGCCACTCGAAGATGTGATCCGGATTCGAACCGGGGAACGCGGGGCCGACGCCGTTTGACGGCGCGGAACGAGGAGACAAAAGAATGAATGATCAAGTAGTCCAACTTTCCTACGCACTCGACACCTTCTACTTCCTGGTGACGGGCGCCCTGGTGATGTGGATGGCGGCCGGGTTCGCCATGCTCGAGGCGGGGCTGGTCCGCGCCAAGAACACCACCGAAATCCTGACCAAGAACGTCGTTCTCTACGCCATTGCCTGCACCATGTACCTGCTGGTCGGCTACCACATCATGTACTCCAGCGAGAGCGGCGGCTTCCTGCCCAACCTCGGCTTCCTGATCGGCGCGGAGAACAGCGTCGACGACGTGATGTCCAGTGGCGGCGACGTCTACTATTCCGCACGCTCCGACTTCTTCTTCCAGGTCGTGTTCGTCGCCACGGCGATGTCGATCGTCTCCGGCGCCGTTGCCGAGCGCATGAAACTGTGGGCATTCATGCTCTTCGCCGTGGTCATGACCGGCTTCATCTATCCGATTCAGGGCTACTGGAAATGGGGTGGCGGCTTCCTCGACGCGGCCGGTTTCCAGGATTTCGCCGGTTCCGGTGTCGTCCACCTGTGCGGTGCCACGGCCGCGTTCGCCGGGGTACTGCTGCTGGGCGCGCGCAAGGGCAAGTACGGCAAGAACGGCGCCATCTATGCGATCCCGGGCTCCAACCTGCCGCTGGCCACGCTGGGCACCTTCATCCTGTGGCTGGGCTGGTTCGGTTTCAACGGCGGCTCGGAGCTGATGGTTTCCAATGTCGATGAGGCCAATGCCGTCGCTCAGGTCTTCGTCAACACCAACGCGGCCGCTGCCGGCGGTGTCATCGCCGCGATCATCCTGGCCAAGCTGTGGTTCCGCAAGGCGGACCTGACCATGGCGCTGAACGGCGCGCTGGCCGGCCTGGTCGCCATCACCGCCGAACCGCTGGCCCCCACTGCCCTCGGCGCAACGCTGATCGGTGCCGTCGGTGGTCTGCTGGTGGTCATCGCCATCGTGACGCTCGACAAGGTCAAGATCGACGATCCGGTCGGGGCCATCTCGGTCCACGGCGTCGTCGGCGTCTGGGGCCTGATCGCCGTACCGCTCTCCAACGGCGATGCCACGTTCGGTGCCCAGTTGCTGGGTATCGTGACCATCTTCGCCTGGACTTTCATCGCCAGCCTGGTGGTGTGGGGCATCATCAAGGCAGTGATGGGTATCCGGGTCTCCGAGGAAGAGGAATATGAAGGTGTCGATATCGCGGAATGCGGTATGGAAGCCTATCCTGAATTCAACGTCGGCAAGAAGTGAGCCGACACACCGAGTGAGCTGGCGTGCTCCCCTGGCCCCCTTCGGGGGGCCTTTTTTAATTCCCGCGACCGGCGGTGTATGCTTAAACTACTAGTCGTCGAGCATTCGTAACGGCCACTCGAAGAGTTGAGCGCACACCATCCGCCTATCGCACGCGAGGAGAACTTACATGAAACTGGTTACCGCCATTATCAAACCGTTCAAGCTGGACGACGTGCGTGAGTCTCTGTCCGAGATCGGCGTGCAGGGCGTCACCGTGACCGAGGTCAAGGGCTTCGGTCGTCAGAAGGGCCACACCGAGCTCTACCGTGGCGCCGAATACGTGGTCGACTTCCTTCCCAAGATCAAGCTGGAGGTCGCCGTCGATGACGGCATGAGCGACCAGGTGATCGATGCCATCACCAAGGTGGCCAACACCGGCAAGATCGGCGACGGCAAGATCTTCGTCTCGCCGCTGGAACAGGTCATCCGGATTCGTACCGGCGAGACCGGCAAGGACGCGGTCTGACCCACAGCTGGAAGCTGGAAGCTGGAAGCTGGAAGCTGGAAAGCAGCGTTTGCTGGATGTCTGACAAAAGAAACCCCGCCTGGCGATACTGCGCCTGACGGGGTTTCTTTTCTTCCAGCCGCGAAGCGGCGCTCTTCAGGCTTCCAGCTTCGAGCTTACTTCTCGACGAACGCCCGCTCGATGACGTAGTCGCCCGGCTCGCCCATGCGCGGCGAGATGGCGAACCCGAGTTCGTCGAGCAGCCCGCTGGTCTCTTCGAGCATCGCCGGGCTGCCGCAGATCATGGCCCGGTCCTGCTTCGGATCCAGCGGCGGCAGGCCGGTATCCTCGACCAGCTTGCCGCTGCGGATGTGGTCGGTCAGACGACCCATGGTGTGGAACTCCTCACGGGTCACCGTCGGGTAGTAGACCAGTTTGTCGCGAATCTCGTCGCCCAGGTACTCGTGTGCCGGCAGCTCCTTGGAGATGAAGTCGGCATAGGCCAGTTCGCTGACGGTGCGCACGCCGTGGATCAACACCACCTTCTCGTAGCGCTCATAGACCTCGGGATCCTGGATCAGGCTCATGAACGGCGCCAGACCGGTGCCGGTGGAGAGCATGTAGAGGTTTCGCCCCGGCAGCAGATCGTCGCAGACCAGCGTGCCCGTAGGCTTGCGGCTGACCATGATCTGGTCGCCGACCTTGAGATGCTGCAGGCGCGACGTCAGCGGGCCATCCTGTACCTTGATGCTGAAGAACTCGAGATGGTCCTCGTAGTTGGGGCTGGCGACGGAGTAGGCCCGGACCAGAGGCTTGCCGTTCACTTCCAGGCCGATCATCACGAACTGTCCGTTCTTGAAACGCAGACTACGCTCGCGCGTGGTGCGGAAGCTGAACAGGGTGTCGTTCCAGTGGTGAACGCTCAGGACTTCTTCCAGCGCAAACTTGCTCATGACCGGCTCCTTGCGATGACGATGATCGATAATAGCTAAAAGGCATAAACGGGATGACGAGTAGATGTGCGAACTATAAGAACAGAATGGTATTCTGTTAAGTGGATTGTTTGGATAACCTATATCCACAAAATCGATAAAAGGCATCGCCCATGCGCTACACCCTGCGGCAACTCGAGGTTTTCGTCGCGATTGCCCAGCACCAGAGCGTATCTCGCGCCGCGCAGACGCTCTCGATGTCGCAGTCGGCGACGAGTACCGCGCTGGCGGAACTGGAGAGACAGTTCGACTGCCAGTTGCTGGACCGGCTCGGCAAGCGGCTCAAGCTGAACGCGCTGGGCTTTCAGCTGCTGCCCAAGGCGGTCGCGCTGCTGGATCGCGGCGAGGAGATCGAGGAGCTGCTGCAGGGCCAGAGCGGCATCAGTTCCCTAGAAGTGGGGGCGACGCTGACGATCGGCAATTACCTGGCGACACTGCTGATCAGCGACTTCATGCAGCGCTATCCGGAGAGCCGGGTCCGACTGCACGTTCGCAACACCGCCTCCATCGTCGAGCGCATCGCGCTCCACGAGCTGGATCTGGGCCTGATCGAGGGCGACTGCCAGCACGACGACATCATTATCCAGCCCTGGATCGAGGACGACCTGACCGTGTTCTGCTCGCCGCGTCACTCACTGGCCCAGGCAGGAAGCGCCGATGTCGAGCGGCTGCTGCGCGAAGCGTGGATCATGCGCGAGGTGGGCTCGGGAACGCGCCGGACGCTGGAACATGCCATGCGCCATCGGCGGGGCCGCTTCAACATCCTGCTGGAGCTGGAACATACCGAAGGAATCAAACGGGCGGTGGAATCCGGCCTCGGCATCGGCTGCGTGTCGCGCCTGGCGCTGAGGGACGCCTTTCGCCGCGGCAGCCTGGTGCCGATCGCGACACCGGAGCTGGATCTCACCCGACGCTTCGCCTTCATCTGGCACCGCCAGAAGTACCTGACGACCGGCATGCGCGAGTTCCTGCGCCTGTGCCGCGAGATGACCGCCGGCATCCAGCGTAGCGACGAGATCGATCTGCCGACGATCCCCTGAGAGGGTCATCGTCGGCATCCGTCGAGGGTCAGTCGAGCTTGCCGGCGATCTCCTCCTCGCTGGCTTTCGAGAGGTCCTTGTCCAGCGTCTGGATCACGCAGTCGAGCGTCGGCTTGTCGAGCTTGTCACGCAGTTGGCCCAGGAACTGCGGCGCGGCGATCAGCACGAACTTGTCAGCCTTGCCCTGGGTTCTCGCGTCGCGCAGATAGCCGGCGACCTCCTTGGCAAAAAACATCGCCTGTTTCTCGGACGTGGCGTTGTCATTGCCGGTCTGGCGCTGACTGGCCCCGGAGGTGGCCGAACCCTCGCCGCCCGTGCGCAGGTCTCCCGTGTGCAGCCGGGATTCCGGATGCGTCAGCGTTTCGATCTCACGCAGTACCCGCGCCTCTCGGGCGAAGATACGTGCGCGCGATGCGTCGGCGGCGACAACGAAGGTCTTGTCCATGATCACTCTCTCCTGCTCCGTGGATAGTGACCCAAGCTTGGTAGAGATTCCCTCATCGCTCAACCTTCATGCCGACACAGAGACGACTTCGCCCCGCTGGTGCGGGGCGAAGTCGCATGGACCGAACTTCCATCGATCATTTCGCAGGCGGGATCCAGGCGATCATGTCCACCTCGACATCGGCACCGCCGGCCAGGCCGGTGACGCCAATGCAGGTGCGCGTCGGCAACGGATCCTCGAAGTAGCTGGCGTAGACGCCGTTCACCTCCTCGAAGTGCCCCATGTTGGTGATGAAGACGCGGCTCTGGACCACATGCTCGAAGCCGCTGCCCACCGCCTCCAGCACGATCGCCAGGTTCTGCATCACCCGGTGCGTCTGCTCGCTGAACGTCCCCAGCAGCATCTCGTTGGTCTCCGGCACGGTCGGCATCTGGCCGG
>NZ_CALFQK010000205.1:0-7661 GCF_937921195.1 uncultured Salinicola sp. | reverse complement strand
TGGCGTACTCTTCACGCGAGAAAGGTAAAGAAACCTGAAACATGGAGCCACTCGACTAACGGGACCGAATTGTTGGGACATCGGCGGTCGAGGGGATCGAGCCGAGTGTCCTGCCGCTTGCCGACCGGGTGTGAAATTGTCATGATTTACTTGGCAACATTCATGACAATTATCGGTCAATGCATCGACGATGATAGTAGCATCGTCGCTCAGCGTGCCGTCAAAGGCTTTATTGCATCATGACAATCGACCTGACGCCCTTCCTCGGCGGGCACGGCCCCAAATATCTTTCCATCGCTCGCGCCCTCGCCGAGGCGGTTCGCCACGGCGTGCTCTCTCCCGGCATGCGCCTGCCGACCCATCGCGAGCTCGCCGAGACGCTGGGCGTCAGCGTGCAGACCGTTTCCCGCGCGTACGAGCAGGCCGAGAAGAGCGGCCTCGTCCAGGCGCGGGTCGGCAGCGGCACCTGGATTCGCGATGCCGAGGGCGATTCCGAGAACGAGTACCTGCGCGCGCCGGCTGCCGTCACCGACGCCGCCCCCATCGACCTGTCGATCGCCCATCCGGTCTGTCCGCCTTCCCACCATCGACGCTTTCGCGAGGCGTTGGCGGAACTCGCCAGGACCGCCCATGCCGACGTGATCGGCGCCTGCCGGCCGATCGCCGGCCTGCAGCACCAGCGCGAGCGCGCCAACGCCTGGCTGAAGGAACGTCTCGGCGTCCCTGGCGAGGCCGATGACCGGCTGCTCTGTAATGGCGCAGCCCATGGGCTGATGCTGGCCATCGCCACGGTGGTCCAGCATGGCGATATCGTGCTGACGGAGATGCTGACCGATCACGGCCTGATCGCGCTGGCGCGCACGCTCGGTTTCCAGCTCCACGGCGTGGCGATCGACGATCAGGGTGTCATTCCCGAGGCGCTGGAGGCGGCCATCGTCAAATACCGCCCGCGAGCCGTCTGCCTGACCCCGACCCAGCTCAACCCCACCGGTGCGACCATGGAAAACGCCCGCCGCGACGTCGTGGCGGAGATCCTGCTGCGTCACGATGTCTGGCTGATCGAGGACGACGTGCATGCGCTGCTGGAGCCCGCGGGCCTCAGGTCCCTGACCGCCAGGCTGCCCCAGCAGAGCTTTCACGTCACCAGTCTGACCAAGGCGACCGTTCCCGGACTGCGAGCCGGCTATCTCAGCGTGCCCCGCGGCCAGATGCACCACACCTTGCCGAGGCTGCGCGCCACCAGTTGGATGGCCACGCCGCTGGTGTTCGAACTGGCGGATTACTGGCTGGCCAGCGGCATGGTCGATACGCTGGCTCACGAACAGCGCCAGTTGCTGGCAGAGCGGCAGCAACTGGCGGCGCGCAAGCTGGCGGGGCATGCCATCGAATCGCGCCCCAGCAGCCTGCATATCTGGCTGGCGCTGCCGGAGCCGTGGCGGGCGGAAGAGCTTCAGCAGCAGGCGCGCCAGGAAGGTGTCGCCATCACCACCGCCCAGCCGTTCCTGGTCGAGCAGTCCGCCATGCCGCGGCGCGTGCGCATCAGCCTGGGAGCCGAACCGGATCTGGCACGCCTGGCCAGCGGCCTGGACGTGCTGAGCCAACTGCTGGGCGAAGCGCCGCCACCGATGCTGGAGATCGCGTATTGAGAGCGACGAGCGGAAATTTCTTTCGCCACGCACAACCTGCCATGATGACGAGACATGACCACACAGCGACGACGGAGCCGAGATGCGAGTCCTGATCTACCACGATGACGCCGAGCAGTGGCGCAACATCCTGCTCGAGCGCCTGCCGGACGCCGAGATCCACGTCGCGGCGGACAGCGGCAACCCGCAGGTGGACTACCTGGTCGCCTGGAAGCCGCCGGCGTCGGTGTTCGACGAGCAGACGGCGCTCCAGGGCATCGTCAACCTGGGTGCCGGGGTGGATGCCCTGCTGCAGAACCCATCGCGGCCCCGCGAGATCCCCATCGTCAAACTACGCGACGCCGGCATGGGCGAACTGATCGGCGACTACGCCCGCTACGGCGTACTGCATTTTCAGCGCGATTTCGACCGCTATCGGCGCCAGCAGGCGAACAGCGAATGGCGCGAGGTGCCGGTGGTCGACAAGCCCGACTGGCCGGTTGGTGTCCTCGGCCTAGGCGCGATCGGCACCCGCGTGGCCCAGATGCTTGCCGCCGATGGTTACCCCATCCACGGCTGGAGCCGCTCGCCCAAGCAGATCGAGGGCATCGCCTGCCATCACGGCGATCGCGGTCTCGATACGCTGCTGCGCCAGGTCAAGACGCTGATCACGCTGCTACCGGACACACCGGCCACGCGGCACATCATCGACCGCGATAACCTGGCCAAGCTCCCCGCTGGCGCCAGCCTGATCAATCCCGGTCGCGGCACCCTGATCGACGAGCCCGCCCTGCTCGACGCACTCGGCGAGGAAGAGTCCGAAGGTCGCCTGCGCGGCGCCCTGCTGGACGCCTTCCCGAGTGAACCGCTGGCGGCGGACAGCCCGCTATGGCGCCACCCACGCATCCTGATCACCCCGCACATGGCCGGGCCGACGCCGATCGGCGCCGCCGCCGATCAGGTCGCCGATGCACTGGACGCGATGTCGAAAGGCAAGGCGGTCGAGACCGTCGATCCCGACGCGGGGTATTGAGTGCAAGGCACGAAACCAATCATGTAGCATGCTAACAAGATGGCTTAAGACTTTCGTCTTGAGTAGAATCCCCGATGCTTATCAAAGGGGATTCGAGGGATGAGACAAACAAACCGGGTATCCAGGCCCATCAGCGCCCTGCTGATCGTGGTCGGCGCCGTCTTCGCCATATTGGGATTGGGGCTCGCGATCGGCGGCGCCATGCTGATCGGTCGCGGAGGCAGCTGGTATTACTTGCTGATGGGTCTGGCGCTAGCTGCCACGGGCATCGAAATCGTTCGCGGTGGCACCAAGGCACTGGCCATCTATTTGATTGCCTTCATTGCCACCATCATCTGGGCGTTCTGGGAAGCGGGGCTGGATTTCTGGGCGCTGCACGCGCGTATCTTCACCTTCCTGTGCGCACTGTTCCTGCTGCTGCTGATTCAACCGCTGATCCTGAAGCGAGCCGGCCTTCAAGCCAACAAAGGCATCAGCCTTGGCGCTGCCGCCGTCGCACTGATCGCTATCGTCGGCATGACCTGGGGCATGTTCCAGCCCCATGGCATCCACAACAGCGTCGCCGCCACCGGCGAGACCCCGGTTACCGATGCCACCCGTCAGGTGGACTGGGATCACTACAGCTCGGACGGCAGTGGCAATCGCTTCGCTGCGCTCGATCAGATCAACCGAGACAACGTCGACTCCCTCGAGGTCGCCTGGACCTTCCATACCGGCGACACACCGCTTAGCCCCACCGGGGCGGGTTTCGAGGATCAGCAAACGCCGCTGCAGGTCGGCGATTCCGTTTATCTCTGCACGCCGTCCAACACCGTGATTTCGGTCGATGCGGATACCGGCGAAGAGAAATGGCGCCATGAGTTCCCCACCGACACCAAGACTTGGGTGCGCTGCCGTGGACTGGCCTATTTCGATGCCGACGAGCCGGTCCAGCAGCCGACGTTGGGCGATGCCTCGCCGGTTCCACAGCCGTCCCTCGCCGCCGATGCCACGGCCTGCCGCCGCCGCATCTTCATGAATACCATCGACGCCGTTCTGGTCGCCCTGGATGCTGAAACCGGTGAGCTGTGCCAGAGCTTCGGCGACAACGGCCGCGTCGATCTCAAGGCCGGGTTGGGCGACGCCAAGGCACCGCTCTACTCCCTGACGTCGCCGCCAACGGTAGCGGGCACCACCGTCGCCGTCGGCGGCCGCGTGGCCGACAACGTCGCCCTCGACATGCCCGGCGGTGTCATGCGGGGTTTCGATGTCATTACCGGCGAGATGCGCTGGGCGTTCGATCCCGGCAATCCGCAGGATCGGGAAGCGCCGGCCCCCGGTGACAACTACGTGCGCTCGACGCCGAACGTCTGGGCGCCGATGACCTACGACCCGGCTTCCAATATCCTCTTCATGCCGGTAGGTGGCGCCGCCATCGACCTCTGGGGTCCGGAGCGCACCCCGGAAGACGAGGAGTACGGCGCGACCATGCTGGCGCTCGACGCCACCACTGGCGAGGAGAAGTGGCACTACCAGACGGTCCACCACGATCTGTGGGATTACGACGTGCCGATGCAGCCGACGCTGATCGACTTTCCCGAAACGGATGGCTCGACAACCCCGGCGCTCACCTTCGGCAGCAAGGTCGGCCAGATCTTCGTGCTGGACCGGTTGACCGGAGAGCCGCTGACCGACGTTGTCGAGAAGAGGGTCGAGCCCGCGACTATCCCCAACGAAAAGTACTCGCCGACCCAGCCGGTCTCCGTCGGCATGCCGCAGATCGGTGCCGAGCACCTGACAGAAGCGGACATGTGGGGCGCCACGCCGTTCGACCAGCTGATGTGCCGCTACATCTTCAAGGGCTATCGCTACGACGGGCTGTTCACCGCGCCGGATACCGACTACTCGCTCTCCTACCCGGGCTCGCTGGGCGGTATGAACTGGGGCGGATTCTCCTACGACCCGACCTCCCAGACACTCTACGTCAATGACATGCGCCTGGGCTTGTGGGTCCACATGGAACCGCAGGACAAGGATGCCGCCGCCTCCCAGGGTGGCGAAGCGGTCAACGCTGCCATGGGTGCGGTGCCGCTCAAGGGCACACCCTACTCGGTGGTCAAGGACCGCTTCCTGTCTCCGCTCGGTATTCCCTGCCAGGAGCCGCCGTTCGGCAGCCTGACCGCGATCGACATGAAGACCCAGAAGGTCAACTGGGAAGTCCCGCTGGGCACGATCCAGGACACGGTGATGTTCGGCACCAAGCTGCGCATGCCCATGCCGGTCGGCATGCCGACCATCGGCGGCTCGCTGACGACCCAGGGCGGCCTGACATTCTTTGCCGCGACCCAGGACTACTGGCTACGCGCCTTCGACTCGGCGACTGGCAAAGAAGTCTGGAAGGCTCGCCTGCCGGTCGGCAGCCAGGGCACGCCGATCTCCTACGTCTCGCCGGAGACCGGCAAGCAGTACATCCTCATCTCCGCCGGCGGTGCCCGCCAATCCGCGGATCGCGGCGACTATGTGATCGCCTACGCTCTGCCGGATAACGACTGACGTCGAAGCGTCTGCCATGACCGATCAACGGGGCCTGCGGGTCCCGTTGTCGTTGGCACGGCCTGCCGCCCTCCCCGTAAGCGCGCTGGCGCCATACCAGTAGCACTGACCGGCCCTCGGCCTCCGGCGGCATATCGAGATGAGGTCCACAAATGGCACCTTTGGGAACACCGTCAGCAATTCGGCGTCTGATGTCTCACTCGACTGAACGTGCGAGAACCGCCCCACTGAAACACGTTGCAAGGGAAACCATGTCACTCAACTATCGCCAAGCGTTCAAGGCAACGGCCGCACTGGCATTGGCCTGCTGGACTAGTCTGGCACTGGCCGCACCGACGCCGTTCACCGCCCACTATCGACTCGATATCAGCGGCTGGCCGGATGCGACGATCACCCACAAGCTCTCGCACCTGGGTAATGACTTGCAAACCGGCGATGTCTGGGAGAGCGACATGCGAGCGAGCATCAAGGTCGCCAGCGGCGAGGAACGCGGGCGATTTCAGCTCGATGGCGATCGCGTGCAGGCGCTGGACTACACCAGTGCCTACTCGCTGGTGGGAATCGGCGACGACTATCATCTGGACCGGTCCCAGTTGCAGGCGCTACCGGACCGCCAGACCGCCCTTTTCGATCTCTCGCGCAAGGCGCCGGGTGCCCGCTGCGCCAGCACTCAGGTCTCGCCCTGCCAGCTCGACTATCAGAATCACAAGGGCAAGACGGAGATGCTCTACTACCGGGTGGTCGATCGTAGCGACATCGAGACGCCCGCCGGCACGTTTCCGGGCGTTACCGTGGACACCTGGGACCCCGACAAACAGGGCCGACATCTCTATTTCACCTTTCACCGCGAAATCCCCGGCCTGCTGCTCAAGATGCGCTACGTACGCGACGACGAGGAACGCAGCCACCTGACCCTCACCGATCTGACGCTCGCCCCCTCCAGCGCAGCCCCGGCAAGCACCAACGGCGGATAACCGGCCAGCCGTTCTTCCCTCTTCAGCGCGTATCCTCTAGAGTTCATTGCCAATCACGGGCGCCGATTCATCGGCGTCCGTTTTTTTCGTGCCGCATCGTTGTCGGTGACTCATGGGTTCGCTTCGGGAGAGGTCATGCTGCTGGGGTTGTTGTGGATACTGCTGCCATTGATCGTGGGCTACCTGATCCCCGTTCACCAGGCTTGGATTCGTCAGGCCATCGATCGCGGCGTCAGTGCCTCGGTCTACGTGATCCTGCTGCTGATGGGCATCAGTCTGGGCGGGATGGAGAACCTGCTCGGGCAGTTGTCCCGCATCGGATCCACGGCACTGATCCTGTTCCTGGTGATCTCGCCGATCAATCTGCTGGCGCTGGCATGGTTATCGCGTCAACGGCTGGCTCGCCGTCAATCGCTGGTGGACAGCAAGGACAACGCCGCGCCCGCCGGCAAGCTGCAGGCGATGCTGGGCTCGCTGCAACTGGCGGGTGTGGTGCTGCTCGGCGTCATCATCGGCGCGGGCGCCCAGCTGCTGGGATGGCACCTGGCCTCGCTGGCGGAAACACTGGCGACCTGGGCGCTCTACGCCCTGCTCTTCCTGATCGGCTGCCAGCTTCGCAACTCCGGGCTCGGACTGCGCCAGATTCTGCTCAACCGATTGGGGCTGGCGATCGCGGCGACCGTGTCCGCGAGTTCGATGCTGGCGGGGCTGATCGCGGCACCGCTGCTCCAGTTGCCCTGGAACGAGGGGATGGCGATGGCCGCCGGGTTTGGCTGGTACTCGCTCTCCGGCATCCTGATCGGCGACCAGCTCGGCCCGGTGCTCGGCGGCGCCGCCTTCTTCAACGACCTGGCCCGGGAACTGCTGGCCTTCCTGCTGGTACCGCTGTTCATCCGTCGCGCCATGCCGCTGGCGATCGGCTATGCCGGCGCGACATCGATGGATGTGAGCCTGCCGGTGATCCAGCAGTACGGTGGCATCACCTGCGTGCCTCTGGCGATCGTCAGCGGGTTCCTGCTGTCACTGCTCTCCCCACCGCTGATCCTGCTGTTGCTATCGTTTACCTGAGCCAAGGCTCGCTGGCCTCGCCGGGCGCCCAGGCTTATCGACGACTGGCTGGAAGCCGCCAAGGATGCGATAGGCAAGCCCAGGCTCGCCATGCGGATCTTGTGGTAACCTTCGATACCCGCCATCGCGCCACTTGCCACGCTGACACCAGAGCCGATGATCTTGCTCCAGTCGGCGCCCTCCTCATCGTCCACGAAGGCGCCTTCTTGCCAGGAGACGATCAGGCTCCATAGCACCAGGCACGCACCGGCGACTTGGCCACTGCCCTTGTGGGCGCTGAGCAGGGTGTTGCCGATATCGCGGGCGTTCTGCGCCAGATCACCCAAGCGCTGCTGTTCATCCTCCGGCGTATAGCTGCCTGGCAGCGCGGGAGGTTCGCCACTCTCCCCCGTCACCGCTTTGATATCCACGTAGACCGGCAAGGCAATG
>NZ_CALFQK010000204.1:0-2516 GCF_937921195.1 uncultured Salinicola sp. | reverse complement strand
GCAGCCCGCAGCCCGCAGCCCGCAGCCCGCAGCCCGCAGCCCGCAGCCCGCAGCCGATTGCAGGAGACATCGGCAGAAGCGGCCAAAACTGTGACGGCGGCCACGGTTTTTCATGCGCCCAAAGTCGAATCGTCAACACCGCACGGGAACTACCATACTAGTCAGACAAGATAGCCAGCCGTGAACACCGGAGCCCCCTTGACCACGACGACCCTGCACACACTCTGGAACGCCTCGGAAGCCGGACACGTGCGTCAGCGGCTTTACGACGTGCTGCGCCACGCCATCATCCGGCTGGTGCTGGCACCGGGCCAGGCACTCTCCGAAAAGGAGATCGCCGACACTTTCGAGGTCAGCCGCCAGCCGGTTCGCGAAGCGTTCATCCGGCTCTCGGAAGCGGGGCTGGTCGAGGTTCGCCCCCAGCGCGGCACCTTCGTGGTCAAGATTTCGCCACAAGCAGTCTATAGCGCGCGTTTCGTGCGTGAGGCGATCGAGGTGGCCGTGGCCAAGTCGGCCGCCGAGCAGGGACTCTCCCGGCGCGGGATGGAGGACCTCCTGGAACTGGTCGAACGTCAGCGTCGAACCATCGACAGCGGCGATTACGACCGTTTCTACGTGCTCGACGAAGCCTTCCACCAGACCCTCTCCCGGGAAGCGGGGCATGAATCGGCCTGGCGTTTCACCGAGGAGGTCAAGGCGCATTTCGACCGCGTCCGGTACATCAGCGTGCCCGACGGCACGCCGCTGGAGACCCTGGTCGACCAGCACGCCAGCATCGTCGCGGCGATCGACGCTCGCGATCCGGAAGCCGCCGAGCGAGCCGTGCAGGCGCACCTGAGAGAGCTGCTGACATCGCTGCCCCGCCTGATCGACCGCTTCCCCGACCTGTTCGCCACCCACTGAAGCTGCCGCTTTCCCCAGCCGGAGACCCCATGAAAATCATCGACGCCCGCGTCATCGTCACCAGCCCGGGACGCAATTTCGTCACCCTCAAGCTGATTACCGAATCGGGCACCTACGGCATCGGCGACGCCACGCTCAACGGTCGCGAAATGGCGGTCGCGGCCTATCTGGAAGAGCATGTGGTGCCGGCGCTGATCGGCCGCGATGCCAGCCGCATCGAGGACACCTGGCAGTACCTCTATCGCGGCGCCTACTGGCGCCGCGGCCCGGTCACCATGAGCGCCATCGGCGCCGTCGACATGGCGCTGTGGGACATCAAGGCCAAGGCGGCCAACATGCCGCTCTATCAACTGCTGGGCGGCAAGAGCCGCGAGCGGGTGATGACCTACGCCCACTGCACCGGCAGGGACATCGACAGCTGCCTGGAGGAAGTCGCCCGTCACGTCGAGCAGGGCTACAAGGCGGTGCGGGTTCAGGCCGGCGTCCCCGGAATCGAGACGATCTACGGCGTCGCCAAGCGGGAAGGCGAGCGCTACGAGCCGGCCGATGCCGAGCTCCCCGCCGAGCACGTATGGAGCACCGAGAAATATCTCAACCACGTGCCGCAGCTGTTCGCCGCGGTGCGCGAGCGCTTCGGCCACGAGCTGCACCTGCTGCATGACGTCCACCACCGGCTGACACCGATCGAAGCCGCGCGGCTGGGCAAGGCGGTGGAGCCTTACCACCTGTTCTGGCTCGAGGACTGCGTGCCGGCGGAGAACCAGGAGAGCCTGCGCCTGATCCGCGAACACACCACCACGCCGTTGGCCATCGGCGAGGTGTTCAACTCGATCCACGACTGCCGCGAGATGATCCAGAACCAGTGGATCGACTACATCCGCACCCCGCTGACTCACGGCGGCGGCATTACCCATCTGCGCCGGATCGCCGACCTGGCCTCGCTCTACCATGTGCGCACCGGCTTCCACGGCCCCACCGACCTGTCACCGGTGTGCCTCGGCGCCGCGATCCACTTCGATACCTGGGTGCCCAACTTCGGTATCCAGGAGCACATGCCCCACGACGAGCTGACGGATAGCGTCTTCCCCCACGACTATCGCTTCGAGGATGGCCACTTCCTGGTCGGCGAGACCCCGGGGCATGGCGTCGATATCGACGAGGAAGCCGCCGCCCGCCACCCGTTCAAGCGTGCCAGCCTGCCGGTCAACCGGCTCGAGGACGGCACCCTGTGGCACTGGTGAACACGGCACTGGTGAGCACGGCACTGGTGAACACGGCACCGGCGAGCCCGTGCCAGGCCGATTGCGACACACCCAGGAGAGTCATCGATGCAAGCCTTTGAAGTCAGCGCCCCACATGCATTTGCCGTCGGCGATCAGCCAGCACCGCGTGCGGCAGCGGGTGAAGTGGTCGTCGACGTCGCGTTCGCCGGCATCTGCGGCTCGGACATGCATATCATCCATGGCGACAACGCCTTCGTGCAGTTTCCCCGCATCACCGGCCACGAGTTCGCCGGGGTGATCCGCGCCGTGGGCGATGGCGTCGATCCCGCCCGTGTCGGCGAGCGGGTCTGCATCGACCCGGTGGTCAACTGCGGCCGATGCTACCCCTGC
>NZ_CALFQK010000203.1:0-17598 GCF_937921195.1 uncultured Salinicola sp. | reverse complement strand
GCCCTGCCGGGGATCGGCAACAACTGGATGGTGCTGCTCAAGACCACCGCGCTGGTCTCGATCATCGGCCTGACCGACATGGTCCGGGTGGCAGCCGAGGCGACCAAGGCGACCCACGAGCCCTTCCTGTTCATGATCCCGGTGGCGCTGATCTACCTGCTGATCGCCACGCTTTCCGAATGGGGCTTCGCCAAATTGACCAAGCGCTATAACACCGGCTTCGGGGAGTCCAGCGAATGGAACAATTGAACGGCTGGTTCACCGAACTGCTGTCCGGCAACCTGATCTTCACCGCCAACACGCTGAGCTTCTACTGGGGCGGGCTCGTCACGACGGTGCAGCTGGTCTTCCTGTCGCTGCTGATCGGCGTGATCCTGGCGGTGCCCCTGGCCATCGGCCGCGGCTCGAAGCGGCGCTGGATCAAGCTGCCGATCTACGCCTACACCTACGTCTTCCGCGGCACGCCGCTGCTGATTCAGCTCTATCTGGTCTACTACGGCGTGGTCTTCTTCGACGGTATCCAGGACAGCATCTTCTGGGTGGTGTTCAAGCAGGCATTCTTCCCGGCGCTGATCGCGTTCACGCTCAACACGGCGGCCTATACCACCGAGATCTTCCATGGCGCGATCAAGAATACCGCCAAGGGCGAGATCGAGGCAGCCCGCGCCTACGGCATGTCGCGCAAGCTGATGATGCGTCGCATCATCCTGCCCAGCGCCTTCCGCCGCGCCCTGCCGGCCTACGGCAACGAGGTGATCTTCATGCTCCACGCCAGCGCCGTGGCCAGCGTGGTGACGATCATGGACCTGACCGGGGCGGCGTACTACGTCTACGCCCGCTTCTACGCGCCGTTCCAGGCGTTCATCTTCGTGGCGCTGATCTATCTCTGCCTGACCTTCAGCATCATGTTCGTGTTTCGCAGGCTGGAGAAACGATTGCTGGCGCACCTGCGCCCGCGGGCCTGATTGCCGGCGACACGGCCACGACGGCCCGTCTTCCCGATCATCAACCACCAATCACAAGAGAGTCGAATATGAACAAGTGGATCACCAGCGCCCTGCTCGCCGGCGCACTCGTATCGGGCCAGCTCCTCGGCCAGGCCATGGCCCAGGACGCCAAGGAGACCGTTCGCCTGGGCATCGACGTGCCCTACGAACCGTTCGTCATGCGCGATGCCGACGGCAAGCTCGAGGGCTTCGAGATCGACCTCGGCAACGAGCTGTGCGCTCGCGCCAACCTCGAGTGCAGCTGGGTCGAACAGAGCTGGGACGGCATCATTCCCGGCCTGCTGGCGCGCAAGTACGACGCCATCCTCTCCTCGATGGCGATCACCCCGGAGCGCGAGCGCCAGGTGATGTTCTCGCTGCCCTACTACAACACGCCGAGCGTCTGGATCACCGCCAGGGATCGCGATATCGACATCGACGAAAAGCAGTCCCTCGAGGGCCTCTCCGTCGGCGTGCAGCGCGGCACCATTCGCGACGTCTACGTCACCCAGGAGTACGGCGACGTCCTCGACATCCACCGCTACGGCTCCTCCCAGGAGGTGGTCAACGACCTCCAGTCCGGCCGTCTCGACCTGACCTTCGAGGACTTCCCGATCGCCGTTGATGCCATCGATTTCCGTCAGGACGACAGCCCCTACAAGCAGCTCGGCGACAGCATCAAGACGCCGACGTCGATCTTCGGCAAGGGTGCCGCCATGGCGTTCCGCCAGCGCGACAAGGCGCTGGCCGCCAAGTTCGACAAGGCGATCTGCGAGGTGTACGCCGACGGCACCTTCGACAAGCTGATGGAGCAGTACTTCGACTACGATCTGTCGGTGCGTCCCAGCGAAGCCGACTGCGCCCAGTAACCCAGCCCCGCCCGGTCGATGCCGCGCCAGCGACCGGGCCTCCCGATTCTCGAGCCGAGGAAGCGTCGTGGAACACCGGAAACACCCATTGATCAGCCCGGTGCCGGGCACCGAGCGACAGATCGACAGCTTTCACTACGGCCCGGCGGACGCCGAGCGCCATCTGTACATACAGGGTGCCCTGCACGCCGACGAGCTGCCCGGCATGCTGGTGGCCTGGACCCTGAAACAGCGCCTGGCCGAACTCGAAGCCCAGGGCCAACTGGCCTGCCGTGTCACCCTCGTCCCGGTGGCCAACCCGGTGGGCCTGGACCAGCAGTTGATGGACACGCCGCTGGGCCGCTATGACTTCGAGAGCCTGAACAACTTCAACCGCCGCTACGCCAACGTCGCCGACGAGATCGCCGATGGACTGGACGCCGCGCTGAACGACGACATCGCCCACAACCGCGACGTGATTCGCGACCGGTTCGAGGCCGCGCTCGATGCGGCTCTCGAAAGGACCGGGCCGGCCACCACGCTGGAGTCGATGCGTCTGACCCTGCAGCGGCTGGCCTGTCGCGCCGATTTCGTGCTCGACCTGCACTGCGATTTCGATGCGGTGGAGCATCTCTACACCACCCCGGCGGCGTGGCCGGTGTTCGAGCCGCTGGCACGCTACTTCGGCGCCAAGGCCAGCATGCTGGCGACCGATTCCGGCGGGCAGTCGTTCGACGAGTGCTTCACGCTGGTGTGGGAACGGTTGCAGCAGACCTTCGGCGACCGTTTCCCGCTCGACTACGGCTGCCAGTCGGTGACGCTGGAATTGCGCGGTCAACGCGACGTCGATCACGACCTCGCCGGCCGCGACGCCCAGGCGATCATCGACTGGCTCCGGCACCTGGGACTCGTCGCCGGCGAGGCGCCGCCCCTGCCGGAGCTGCCCTATCCCGCCACTGAGCTGGCGGCGATGGACTTCCTGCACGCACCGATCGGCGGACTGCTGGTGTTCCACGCCACGCCAGGCATGACAGTCGAAGCCGGGCAGCTCATCGCCGAGATCATCGACCCGATCAGCGATCGCGTCGAGCCGGTTCGCGCGCCGCAGGCGGGCATGTTCTACGCGCGCAGCCAGCGCCGCATGGCCACGGCGGGCATGATCGTCGCCGATATCGCCGGCCACCGCAGCCACCGCAGTGGCTACCTGCTGGCGCCGTGAGCCAAGCGTTGATCGGGATGATATTCAACCGTGTAAGCTTTCGTTATGCTGCGGTTGTCATCCATCGGATGTCGTGGATCGTTCGCCGCCCACGAAGCGGCGGACGGACCGGGACCGAGTCGCGACACACAAGAACACACGCATCACAAGAGAGAAGCGATCCATGAAAAAACTGCTGACCACCAGCCTGCTCGGCGCCGCGCTGATCGCGGGCGTCGCCCAGGCCCAGGACACCGAACAACTGCGTATCGGCGTCGACGTTCCCTACGAGCCGATGGAATATCGCACCCCGGACGGCGAACTGACCGGCTTCGACATCGAGCTCGGCAACGCCATGTGCGAACAGATCAAGGCCGACTGCGAGTGGGTCGTCCAGGCCTGGGACGGCATCATCCCCGGCCTGCTGGCACGCAAGTACGACGCCATCATGTCGTCGATGACGATCAACGACGAGCGCCGCCAGACCGTGCTGTTCTCCGATCCGTACATCAAGCCGCCCTCCGCCTGGTTCGCGGCGGCCGACAGCGGCATCGAGACCACCTATCCCGAGTCGCTCAAGGGCAAGACCATCGGCGTCCAGCGCGGCACGCTGCAGGACAACTACGTGACCGACATGTACGGTGACGATGCCAACATCAGCCGCTACACCACCGCCGACGACCTGGTGCTGGACATGGATGCCGGACGCGTCGACATCGCCTTCCTCGATTTCCCGGTGGGCAAGTCCACGCTGCTGGACAGCGAGGATGGCAACTACGTCACCGTCGGCGACATGATCAGCGAGCCGGCAAAATACTTCGGCGAAGGCTTCGGTATCGCCTTCCGTCCCCGCGACAAGGAACTCGCCGAGCGCTTCGACGACGCCCTGGCCACGCTGAAGGACAACGGCACCTACCAGAAGATCTACGACAAGTACTTCAAGACCCAGCAGTAACTGCCGTCGGCGGCGGCGTTTTCCGCGCCCCGCCAGGCCCTCGAGCGCAAGGCCCCGATCCCCGGATCGGGGCCTTGTCGTTTGCGCCATCCGGTGCGATCAGCTGCGCGGCCGTATCGCGGGTGCCGTCTCGACATCCTCGCCCGCCTCGCGTCGCGCCATGGCGAACTCCTCTTCCGGCGACAGGATCAGCCGATGACGACCGACCAGGGCGAAATAGGCGATCGCCACGGCGAACCAGACGATGACGCCGAGGATGCCGACCCGGTAGGTGGGATCGCTCAACTGGAAAAACAGCGTCACCAGCGCGATGACGATGGTGACCCAGGCGCCGGGCACCCCGAACGGACTGCGGTAGGGGCGCGGAATGTCGGAGCGGTTCTTGCGCAGCAGGATGAACGACGCGGCCTGGGCGATGTAGGAGCACATGGCACCGAATACCGCCATGTTGAGCAGGGTGCCGCCGATCACCGCTGACCCCTGATCGATTCCCAGGCCGGTGAACAGTATCAGCATGATGACGAGCCCCAGACAGGCACCGGCGATCATCGCCACGTGCGGCGTCTTGCGGGTGCCGTGGGTGACCGACAGCCAGGTGGGGAAGTAGCCGGCACGCGACAGCGAATAGATCTGACGCCCCTGGGCGAAGATGATGGTGTGGAAGCTGGAGATCAGCCCGATGATCGCCACCAGCGCCAGCACCTTGGCCAGGCCGCTGCCGTAGATCGCGGCAAAGCCGTCCAGCAGCGGTTCGCCGCTCCGGCCGAGGGCGTAGGCTCCGACGCCGACCAGCGAGGGGTTGAGGAACAGCACCATCGAGGCGGAGACGATCAGCGTGATCATCCCCAGGATGATGCCCTTGGGCATGTCCCGCTTGGGGTCGACCGACTCCTCCGCCGCCAGTGGCAATTGCTCGATCGCCAGGAACAGCCACACCGCGAACGGCATCGCCGCCAGCGCACCGCCGACACCCATGGGCAGGAAGGGTCCGCCGCCGCCCTCCAGCCGTTCGCCGTCGCTACCGATGTCGAGGGCCCAGGTCGAGAAGTCGATATTGGGAATGGCCGAGATCCAGAACACCACCAGTACCGCCAGAGCCAGCAGCGTGACCGTCAGGGTCACCTTGAACGACAGCTCCACGCCGACGATATTGAGCCCCACGAACAGGATATAGCCTATCACCCACCATAGCGGCTGCATCGCCGCCGGCGTCTCGAAGATGCTACCCAGATAGGAGCCGATGAAGAACACGATGACCGCCGGCGTCAGGATGTACTCGACGTTCTCGCACAGGCCGGTGATGAAGCCACCCCACGGCCCCATCGAAGAGCGCGCGAAGGAGTACGCCGCACCCGTGTGCGGTAACGCCGGGGACATCTCGGCGATACAGAATGTCAGCCCCAGATACATGATCGCAATCAAGGCGGTCGCGATCGCCATGCCGCCCCATCCGCCGACGGAGAGACCCAGATTCCAGCCGGAGTAGTGCCCGGAAATGACCGCCCCGACGCCGAGTGCCCATAGCGACCAGGGGCCGGCATATCGGCTCAGCCCGCGCTGTTCGAAGTAACTGGCGTCTTCCTGCCGGTATTGAATGTTGGAGGGTTGCTGTTTCATGTCCGCCTCTCGCCGCTGTCGTTGTCATTGTTGTCGTCGGTGCCGGCTCGTGGATCGGCCGCCGCATGCCGCGTTCTGTCTCCCCATGACACGAGGAGAGCCTGCACTTTCAGAAATACTGCAGACCCTGCTCCCCCGCAAATCCCATGACGCAAATGGAACAGTGGCCAAGGGAAAGGGGAAGGGGAAAAGGGCAGCGGGCCGACTGGCGGAGCGCAAATCGCCGCCACGATCGCCGGCAACCGCTACGTAAGACAGCAATTGTTTACCGTTCTGGTGTGGAGAGCCGCACTGGCTATCCGTATTCTGCTGGTAACGCTAGCGCGTAGGTCCAGTAGAGACAGACGGTGCTCTTGAAGGCACCGCATATAAGGACGATTGCCCATCACTGGAAGCTATCGCCACCGAATCGCAGGGGGTTCCATGGAGCAGTGGCTCAGTACAACGTCGGGAGAGATCATCTTTTGGCTGGGGCTGTGCTCGATTGCCGTGATCCTTCGATATCGCATGCCGGGCTGGATCGCCCTGTCACTGCGTCCGAACAGCGGCAGCGGCGCGGAAGCTGCCGTTCAGGTCGCCACCCACCCCGTCAGTGGCAAGCTTCAGGTCTATCATCTCTCGCGCTGGTTCGACGCAGTCCTGATCGACCCCGCCAATCCCCCCCTGCGTGATGGCGAGACCGTCTACCTGATACGCTGGGAAGCGCGGCAGGCCTGGGTCAGCCGCGTACGCAGCCACACGCCGGCCCCGCGCAGTCACAGGCACAGGCGCTGGCAATGGAGCCTGCACTAGGCTCGACTGGGCTTTGCCGAGAGAGGGTAGAGAATCGGGGATGCCTGGCCTCGACACCTCCGTCAGGTCGTCGACGGCTTGGCGAATCGTGCCACCAATCTCGCCATCCCCGGCCCGACCAGTACGACAGTGAACAGCCGCAGCGTCTGCAGCGCCACCACCAGTCCCACATCCGCATGGGTATCGATCGCGATGATCGTCATCGAATCGAGGCCGCCAGGACTCGTGCCCAGATAGGCGGTGATGAAAGTGGTATGCATCAGCAGCGTCATCAGCCAGGCGGAGACGGCACAAAGCGCAATCAGCACCAGCGAAGCGAGAATCATCTTGCCGAGCGCGCGCGCGATGTTGTGGACCGTCTCCCGATCGAAGCGCAATCCCACGTAGGCGCCGATCACGCCGTAGGCCAATTCAAGGAGCGGCTGGGGCAGCACGATGGTGATGAGGCCGCTCAGGCTCAATACGCTGCCCAGCACTACCGGCCCGAGCAACGCGCCGGCGGGCAACCGCCGGTCGAATAACCACACGCCGCCGACGACGACCGCTAACGTGGCAACGAAGCTGCCCAGCTCTCCCAGGCTGGTGGGCAGATTGGCAGCGTGCCCCTGGCCGCTACTGTCCGTCACGCCGAGGTAGTGGCTGACCAGGGCGCCCACCAGCACGACGCACACTACGCGCACGTACTGCATTGCCGCCACGATCCGCGGATCGGCATCGCTCTCCTCGGCCATCGCGACCATCGCCGCGGCGGCCCCCGGCGTGGTGCCCCAAGCGGCCGTCGAGCCGGGCAACCCGCCATAGCGCACCAGCCCTATGCCCACGCCCAGGCTCAGCAGCAGCGTGATCGTCGTGGCGATCAGCATCACCGGCCACGCATCGAGGATCTTGAACAGGACCGACAGGGTCAGCGTCTGGGCGATCAGCACACCGATCACGCCCTGGCTGAGCTTGAAACCGGCACGAGGCAACTTCAGGCCGCCGACCACTACCCCGTAGGCGATCGACACCGCCATCGGGCCGATGAAGCCGCCGGCCGGCATGTGCACCGCATTCAACAGCCGGTTGGCGATGACGCAGCCGATCACGAGCAGCAGCCAACGCATCCACGCAGGAGGACGGGAGCGGGATGGCGGGTTGCGGGGCACGGAAGGATCAGCGGGCAAGTTCGAACTCCGATAAAAGACTAATGATATCAACTTTGGCCCGGACGCGGCATTGTTTGTCGACAATCTTTGGTTTCAAACTGTCAGCGACACGTCACACCGGCAGCACCGGGAACCACCACTCACACGAACTCGGAAGGCTGCTACAGTCAATGGACCAGACGCGATGCCAGCCCCCCGCCATGGAGACCGACATGCTTCGAAATCTCGTGACCTTCCCCGGTGCAGCCCTGTTGTTGTCGCTCGGCGGCGAAGCCTTCGCCGCTGAGCCGGTGCAGAGCGGCCCGCCCAACGCGCCGGATCAGACCCCGGCATTCGACGGCCAGACCCGCGCGCCGGCGCTCGACGACAACGTCGCGCTCACGGCAACGCCGGTCACCGAGGGGCTGGCGCATCCGTGGGGCTTGGCTTTTGTCGACAACGACATGGCGCTGGTGACAGAGCGCCCCGGACGCCTGCGTGCCGTCGACCTGCACGCCGGAACGCTGTCCGCACCCATCGAGGGGCTGCCGGAGATCGATGCCCGCGGCCAGGGAGGCCTGCTCGATGTGGTGCTCGACCCGGACTTCGCCAACAACCGACGAATCTACTTCAGCTACGCCGAGCCGAGAGACGACGGTGAGAACGGCACTGCGGTCGCCCGTGGCGTCCTGAGCCACGACCATGGCCGGTTGACGGAGGTCGAAGTCATCTTTCGCCAGACACCGGCCTGGAACTCCACCAAGCATTTCGGCTCCACGCTGACCTGGGACGACCAGGGCCGGCTCTACGTGACCCTGGGTGAACGCTCGCTGCCAGAACCCCGCCAGCTGGCCCAGGATCGGGATACGCATCTGGGCAAGGTGGTGCGGATCAACGCCGACGGTTCGATTCCCGACGACAACCCGTTCGCCGATGGCAGCGCCGGTCTGCCCGAGATCTGGTCGTACGGTCATCGCAACGTGCAGGGCGCGGCGCTACAGCCCGGCACCGGCGAACTCTGGACCATCGAGCACGGACCCAAGGGCGGCGACGAGCTCAACGTGCCCGAAGCCGGCAATAACTATGGCTGGCCGGTGATCACCTACGGCGAGGACTACAGCGGGGCGCCCATCGGCGAGGGCATTACCGCCAAGGAGGGCATGGAGCAGCCCATCTATTACTGGGACCCGGTGATCGCGCCGGGCGACATGACGTTCTACCAGGGTGACCGCTTCCCCGGCTGGCAGGGCAACCTCGTCATCGCGTCGCTGTCGCCAGGCGGATTGGTGAGGCTGACGCTCGACGGCAAGCGTGTCAGCGGCGAACAGCGTCTTTTGGAGAAGCTGGGCCGCGTGCGCGACGTCGCGGAGGGCCCCGACGGCGCGCTGTGGGTGCTGACGGACTCGGCCAACGGCGCGCTGGTCCGTATCACCCCGGACGGCGAGTGATTTCCAAACTCACAGCGGCAAATGGATGATCGCACTGCGGATGCCGTCGGCATCGATCCACAGTTTGCCCAGCGTGATCGGCAGACTGAATCGGCGCTTGCCCGCTGCGCCGGGGTTGAACCATAGCCTCCGCTCGCCGCCCTCTCCCCGCCACTCGTTGCGCGGCTTGTGCGAGTGGCCGTGGAGCACGGCCTCGCACGCCATCCGCTCGTCGACGTCCGCCACATCATGGACCAGCTGCAGGGGCCGGCCGTTGATCACCAGCAGTCGATGGGAGGGCAGCGCCGCGCACGCCCCTTCCCGATCGATATTGCCGCGCACACTGTACAACGGCCCCCGCTCCGCCAGGCGCTCGAGAATGGCCGGATCGCCGACGTCGCCCAGATGAATCAACGGGCGACAATCCGCCAGCAGCGCCAGGGCTTGGTCCCGCAGCAACCCGTGGGTATCCGAGATGATCCCGACCGGAGACATCGTTTCGACGGTATCTGCGGCGATGCTCATCGGTGACCTCCTGATGAAAAGTCGTGGGCGATCGAGGCATGCAAACCAAAACGGCCCCGAGGGGCCGTCTGAAACTTTGCACGAGTCCGCTTCATGATTTGACGCTGGTGGACTTGCCCATGCCCTCGTAGGTCATGTTGCCGTCGGCATCGACCTGGCAGGTCAGGTTGTACTTCGCATTGCCCTCGCCGAGCAGATCGACGGTGAGTTCATACGCCTCGCCCTTCTGGTAATCGCTGGCGTTGGTCTCGTAGATGGATAGCCCCTCCATCTTCTCGGCGGCATCATCTTCCTGCAGCGCGAGATCCTGGCACTGCTGCGCCAGCGCAGGCGCGCCCTCCGCCTGCGTCTCGGTTTCGTGGGCCGCCTCCTGCTCGTTGGTCTGCGCCCCCTCCTGCTTGTCCACGTTGGGCTGATCGCTCGTCTTGTCCTGCGCCATGGCGCCGCCGGTGGACAGCAGCGTAGTCAGCGCCAGGCCCAGCCCGGCATTCATCCATCTAGACGACATTGCACCTCTCCCTGTTGTGCCGTTTGCCTTCGCAGTATAGGAGAGCCTCGGCATCCATGAGGTTACCGATTGCAAGAGCGCGATTCGCAGGGCGCGCTCAACCCCAGAGACGTTGGGTGGCGATCGCCGCGCCCTCGCTCAACGCCTTGAGCTTGGCCCAGGCCA
Organism: uncultured Salinicola sp.; assembly: GCF_937921195.1. NCBI lineage: Bacteria > Pseudomonadati > Pseudomonadota > Gammaproteobacteria > Oceanospirillales > Halomonadaceae > Salinicola > uncultured Salinicola sp. The sequence goes on along the minus strand of NZ_CALFQK010000203.1, from coordinate 7,453 downwards.
CGTCCTGGGCGACGAACTCGTAGCTGGCGAAGGTGCCGAAGCCGCAGTCGGTGCCCGCCACCACCCGCTCGCGGTCGCCGATGGCATCCACCGAGGCGCAGATGCGATTGGCCACCACTTCGGGGTGTTCGAGATAGTTGGTAGTGACATCGATCACCCCCGGCATCAGCAGCATGTGATCAGGTAGCGGGTGAGTCTTGAACGAGACCGTCTCATGCTCGTGGCGCGGGTTGCCCAGCGGGATACTGAGCGCCCCCACCTTGGCGCGGTAGAGGATCGGCAGCAGCTCGGCCACCGGCACGTCGTCCTGGTGCGGCCCCTGCCAGTTGCCCCAGCAGACGTGCAGCCGCACTTGGTCCGCCGGGATGTTCTCCAGCGCCAGATTGATCGCCTCGACGTGCAGCTCGACGCGCTCGAGGAAGGTGCCCAGGTCGGCATCGCCGAACAGGATCACGCGCTCCATGGCCAGATCCGGGGCATCCAGCTGCAGTACGTGACCGGCGGCCACGATCGCCTCGTACTCCTGCTTCAGCTCGCGGGCGACGGCGAGCACGTAGTCGCGGTCGGTGGGATAGTCAGGGTTGTCCTGGGCGCGCAGCATGGTGGTGGTGACCACGCCGGGGGAGGCCGCGGTCATGAAGGTCTCCCGCGGTGCCGGGCGCCCCGCCAGCGCGGCCGCGAACGAGGCCAGCTCCGCCTTGACTCCGGCCAGCGTCGGGTCGTAACGCACCGCCTGCTGCGCCAGTGGCGTGTTCCACACCTTGGCCAGATCCTCGGAGACGCCGATCTGGCGCGCCATGTGCTCGGCATAGCCGGGGAACTTCTGGATATCCAGCGTCGGCTTGCGCCGCCCCTCGCCACCGAAGCCGCTCATGCGCTCGGTGACATAGGTCGAGAACCCCACCCGCGGCGCCTCGCCGTTATTGATGCTGTCGAGCCCGGCATCGAGCTGGGCGCCAATCACTCCATCTAGGCAGCGCGCGACCTCGGCCTCGAACGCTGCGCTATCCACCGGCTTGCCCTGCTCACGCAGCACCAGCATGCGCGACAGCGCCGGGGTGCGCGGCAGGCTGCCGGTGTGGGTGGTGATGATGCGGTCGCGACTGGTCTGCATGGGGTCCCCTCAACGCGGTCATGGTGATGGATCAGCCGCCAAGGATACCCAAGCCGCGCCACGGAAACTGGCGTACACGCGTGAAAATTCCGCGCCTCCGACATGAGCCGGGCTCATGCCGGAGACGCGGACGGCGCTGGTGCACCACTGCATCAGAAGGCGTAGATCACGCTACCCTGGACGCGGTTCACGCTGCCGCTGCGGTCATCCACGGTCTCGCGCGTGGCGTGGGCCAGTTCGATGCCGTAGGTCACACGCTCGATCGGATGCCACTGATAATTGAGGTGAATCACCTGGTGAACCTCATCATAGGCGTCGACGAAACCGCCCGCGGTGTCGGTCCTGACCAGCGAGACGCCATCACGCTCGGCGGCGTCCCAGTCCGCTTCGACCCGCGAGTAGGAGAGATTGAGCGTGCCCGGGCCCACTTGCTGACTCACCCCCAAGGTGCCACCCCAGGCGGTGATCGTCTCCAGACGGTCGCCCACCCGATAGGCCGCCGGCGCCGGATTGACCTTCATGTAGGCGCCAATGCCATCGCCACCGGTCACCTGCGCGCGCAGTGTGGTCGAGGAGGTCAGCGCATAGCTGCCCGCCGCCAGCATGCCCCAGCCGACGGCAGAGTCGTGCTGCGCGCCATCGTCGAACGCCACCTCCCGCACCAGCGCCGCCAGGGCCCACTTGGCCGGCCCGCTACCCGACTCGTAGCGCAGGGTGAGATCCGGCAGGCTATCCTTGCGGTCGACATCGGTGCCGGCGATGGACTTGCCCCCGGTGGCGGCGTCGTAGCCGCCATCGAACGACCGCCCCGACATGGCCCCGCTGGGGTCCTCCAGCGCGATATGGAAATCGCCGTACGAGTAACGTAGCTGGGCCTGGCGCAGAAAGGCATCGCGCCCCGCCGGCCCGGTGAAGTCGAGCGTCGGCGTGGTGCCGATGAAGGTATGGAAGTTACTCCATGTCTGGCCGGCAAGTAGTCCGTTCCAGGCGCCGTAGGCCTGACGCAGGCGCAGGTCGCCGGTGAAGAAGTCGCCCTCGATGACAGTGACCAGATCGCCCTGAGAGGTCGGTGTCGCGGTCTTGAAACCGAGCCGCGACTCGCCCGCGGTGAGGTTACTGTGGCCACTGGTGTGGCGCTGTCCATCCACCGCGATCTTGCTGAAATTGACGCTGTCGCCCAGCCCGCTGCTGCCGGACTTGACGTCACCGGTGTCGTACATGATATCGAGCTTGGCGTAGCCGTAGACCGATACCCGGGTCTTGTCGACCGTGAAGTCGACGGCATGGGCCGAGAGCGGCAGCAGCGCTGCCGTGGCCAGCAGTAAGGACGAGCGTAAGCGCGCGACATGCGTGAACATGGCGTGTTCTCCATTGACTGTTATTGGTGTTGGAGTCGAAGCGTCAGACGGGCCGCCATTGGCGGCCAGCGATCAGCCGAACAGCTTGAACAGCAGACGACCGGAGATGGCGAAGATCGCCACCAGCCCGAGGAGCGCGAACAGGGTCTGCCAAGGCCCGTTCTTGAGGTCGCCCATGACGTCCTCGCGACGCGTGAGCAGGAACAGGATGATGCCGAGGAACGGCGCCACCAGGACGGTGAGAGCCTGGGCCACGATGATCAGCTCGATCGGCGAGCCCTTGGCCAGCAGCGTCACCAGCGCGCCCCATACCAGGACGACGTAGACCAGCGCCTTGACCCGATAAGAGGACAGACTGCTGCTCCAGCCCAGGGCGTCGGCGAGCAGGGTGCCGCCGGCCGAGGCATTGGCCGCCATGGAGGAGAACGCTGCGGCGAAGAAGCCGAGCCCGAACAGCACCGCGCCCAGGCGCCCCGCCAGAGGCTCGAGCACGCCGGCCAACTGCGGGAAGGTATTGGCCACGGTCCCGGTCGCATGCAGCACCGCCGCGGAAACGATGATGATGAGCATCGCCATGAGCGCGGTGGCGATATTGCCCGGCAGCGTGTCCATCAGGGTGATGGCGCGATACTGCTCGCGCTTGAGCTGGCGTTCGTGGATCGCGTAGCCGGTATAGAACGCCGAGTTGATCGAGAAGTTGGTACCGATCATCGCGATCAGCAGCACCCCGGCCTCAGCGGGAAAGTGCGGCACCAGCCCCTTGGCCGCCGCGGCCCAGTCGGGATCGCTGAGCAGCGTGGAGGCGAGAAAGCCCACCGACATCAGCCCCACCAGCGCCACCAGCAGCCGCTCCATCGCTTTGTAGGTGTTGCGCATCGCCACCAGCGCGCCCACGGCAACGGTGCAAGCGAGGGTCCACCCCACCACCGAGCCGCCGAGCAGCAGGCTCAGCGCCAAACCGGAGCCCACGGCATTGCCCACCGCGAACATCAGCGTGATCGCGAACACCCCGAAGCCCGCCAACACGCCGACCGGGCGGCCGAGCTTGCGCTTGGTAGTGGCGACGATGGACTCGGAACTGGCGAGTCCCAGCCTGACGGCCATGTCGTTGAACACGAACATCAGTACGGCGGAGATCAAGATCACCCACAGCAGCATGTAGCCGTAGCGGCTGCCTGCCTGCACTGCAGAGGTCAGCGCGCCGGGACCGAAACGCCAGGCGCCGGCCACGAACGCCGGCCCCATCAGCGCCAGCATCTGCAGTTTGGGAGAGAGACCGCTCGCAGTGGCGGGCGGTGACGTAGCAGCGGAAGATTGCTTCGTGCGGATAGTCATCACGTGCTCCAGTGCTTTTTTTCTTGTCGACATGAACGTTCACCGGGATTCATGGGGGACGGCGGCACGCCGCCCCGGGCCGCCCGGCTGCACCCCGGACGGCCGTCGCACGCTCAGGCCAGGCCGGCTTGCTTCATGGCATCGGCGATCTCTTTATCGGCGCCTTCCACCAGCGGGCGCAGCGGTGCGCGAACGGTGGCGTGCTCGAGCACGCCGCGTGCCACCAGCGCCCACTTCAGTGCCACCGTGCCCTCCATGTGCGAGCCGCGGTGGTAGACGCTCTTGGTCACCGGCAGCAGGCGGTCGTGGAGTTCGCGCGCCTTGGCGTAATCCTTGGCCTTGCCGGCCTGGATCAGCTCGATCAACGGCTCCGGCGCGATACCGCCATAGCCCACCAGGGCACCGTCGACATCGAACATCGTGTGCAGCAGGTATTCGTCGTGGCAGGTCAGAATCTGCAGGTCGGAACGCTGCTCGCGGATCACCGGGATCTCGGTATCCCAGCGCTTCATGTTGCGCACGCCGTTCTTCATCGCGAAGACACCCGGCTGGGCGGCGATATCGAGCTGAGTCTGCAGGTTATAGGTCGCCTTGGTGTTGTCCGGGTACTGGAACAGGATCAGCGGCAGACCGCTCTCTTCATGGATGCGCCGGTAGCGCTCCTGCGGCGCGCCCTCCTGATAGCCGAAGCGCAGCCAGCCGTGGGAGGGGTAGACCAGCCCGGCGGAGGCGCCCGCGGCGACCGCCCGCTTGGCTTCCTCGGCCGCCACGTAATCCCCTTCGCGGGTAATCCCGGCGATGATCGGGATCTCGCCCTTTACCGACTCCACGAACGCCTCGATGACCTTGCACTGCTCGTCGGAGGTGAGGAAGGTGCCCTCGCCGGCATGCCCCAACACCACCAGCCCGGTGATACCGTCGATACCGCCGAGCCACGCGCCGAGCTTGTGAATCGCGTCGTAGTCGACCTCGCCGTCTCGGGTGAAGGGCGTGACCGGCGCAGGGGTGAGACCACGGAGATTGAGCGTCATGGGAAAATCTCTTGCTGGTTTATGAAAACGTTAACGGGAACGTTTGCATATGATGTTGCCAATCTTCACGTCTGCCTATGCCACTATGGTCTACCTCCAAGAATGGACTCACCCGAAAAGGGTCCACGCCGAAGGAAAAAGGGTTCATGCCGAAGAAAGCGTCTGTCCCGAAGGCGTTGCCTGCCTCGAGACCTGACGCACGTCGACAATGCCAATGCGCCGTCATCCGGTGACAGATATGCGATAGTGGGGAAGGTGACGGCCGTTGCAGCCCGGGCCGTCAGCCGTGTACTCGTTTTTTGGACCAGTAAGGGCGTTGATGAACGATAAACCGATCACCATGCACGACGTCGCCAAGGCGGCCGGCGTCAGTACATCGACCGTTTCCCGCGTGCTCGATGAGCGCCTGCCGCCCTCACGCAGCCGCGCCGCACAGCGCGTTCGCGACGCCGCCAAGGCACTCGGCTACAAGCGTGACATCATGGCGTCGAGCCTGCGCCGCGGCGGGAGCGGCACCATCGGCGTGCTGGTACCGCGACTCAGCGACACGGTGATGGCCCTGACCTACGAGGCCGTCTCACGCGCCGCGCAGGAGCGCCACTATTTCGCCATCGTCGCCACCAGCGGTGATGATCCGGTCGACGAACAGCAGGCGGTGGAGTCGCTGCTCGATCGTCGCGTCGACGGCTTGATCCTGGCCACCAGTCGGCTCGACGACGAGCTGCCCTCCCGCCTGCGCGAACGTGGCGTGCCCCACACCCTGATTTTACGCACCGACGGCACCAGCCCCGCCTCGCTCGGCGATGACATCCAGGGCGGTTATCTGGCCACGCGTCATCTGCTCGACCTCGGCCATCGTGACATCGGTCTGGTGGCAGGGCCGAGCTTCACCTCCAGCGCTCGCGACCGCCAGGTCGGCTTTCGCCGGGCAATGGGGGAGGCCGGCGTCGCGGTCAACGAGGCCTGGGTGATCGAATCCGGCTTCGGGATCGAGTCGGGCGAGACGGCTGGCCTGGCGCTGCTCTCCGGCTCCACTCGCCCGTCGGCGCTATTTGCAGTCAATGACAATCTCGCCATCGGCGTCATGGCCGCCGCGCACCGCCTGGAGATCGAGATAGGGCGTGCACTGTCGCTGGTGGGTTACAACGATATTCCGCTGGCGAGCCGACTGCCGGTGCCGCTCACCTCGGTCCATATCCCCTTCGACTACGTCGCCCGACAGGCCGTCGATCTGCTGTTGAGCGAGGAGGCGCTGACCACACGCCCCACTCGACGCGCCATGCCGAGCCTGATCCCACGCGCCTCCACGCGGCAGTTCACGCCACGCTGAGGCGCGCTGCGGGCCGGCTCAGTCCTCCAGCGCTTCAGGCAGATCGGTGACCGCGCCTTTCGATGCGGAACTGACCGTCTTGGCGTACTTGGCCAGCGTCCCGCGGGTGTAGCGCGGCGCCGGACGCTGCCAGGCCGCACGACGCCGCTCCATCTCGGCGTCGTCGATATGCACGGTCATGACATCGTTCTCGGCGTCGATGGTGATCTCGTCACCGTCCTCGACCAGGCCGATGGGGCCACCGACGAACGCTTCCGGGGTGATGTGACCGACCACGAAGCCGTGGCTGCCGCCGGAGAAGCGACCGTCGGTGATCAGCGCCACCTTGTCGCCCAGGCCGCGGCCCATGATCGCGGAGGTAGGCGTCAGCATCTCTCGCATGCCCGGGCCTCCCTTGGGCCCTTCGTAGCGGATGACGACGACGTCACCGGCGACCACGGTCAGATCGTTGATCCGGGCCTGGGCTTCCTCCTCGGAGTTGAACACGCGCGCACGACCGGTGAAGCGGGTTCCTTCCTTGCCGGTGATCTTGGCCACGGCCCCTTCCGGCGCCAGATTGCCGTAGAGAATGCGCAGGTGGCTGCTCGCCTTGACCGGCTTGTCCAGCGGTTTGATGATTTGCTGGTCGACCGGATACGGCGCCACGTCCGCCAGATTCTCGGCCAGCGTCTTGCCGGTAACGGTGATGCAATCACCGTGGAGCATGCCCGCATCCAGCAGCACCTTCATCAGCGGCTGGATGCCGCCGATCGCCACCAGCTCGCTCATCATGTAGTGGCCGCTGGGGCGCACGTCGGCGAGCACCGGCACCCGCTTGCCGATCTCGGTGAAGTCGTCCAGCGAGAGCTCGACGCCGATCGTATTGGCGATCGCCAGCAGGTGCAGCACGGCGTTGGTGGAGCCGCCGAGGGCGATGACCACGGTGATGGCGTTCTCGAACGCCTTGCGGGTCATGATGTCGGAGGGCTTCAGATCCAGCTCGAGCAGCTTGAGCACGGCCTCGCCGGCGGCACGGCTGTCGTCGTTCTTGGTCTGGGAGACCGCCTCCTGGGCCGAGGAGTTGGGCAGGCTCATGCCCAGCGCCTCGATCGCCGAAGCCATGGTGTTGGCGGTATACATGCCACCGCAGGAGCCCGGCCCCGGAATCGCGGTCTCCTCGATCTGCTTGACCTCGATCAGCGACTTGTTGCCTTGGGAATAGGCCCCCATCGCCTCGAACACCGAGACGATATCGGTATGCCCGGCGCCAGGCTGAATGGTGCCGCCATAGACGAAGATGCTGGGA
>NZ_CALFQK010000202.1:0-68828 GCF_937921195.1 uncultured Salinicola sp. | reverse complement strand
TTCTTCCAGGGGCGTACCGAGGCCACGTTGAACCCCGTCGCGCAACGCCGCCTGCCAGCGTGCCCGACGAACGCCCCACTTCATGCGGGGGTCGAGCAGTTCACTGAACGCGCCGCCCTCGGCGGGCAGAGGCGGGACAGCTGACGATGGGGGCCGGGAAGCGCACGACATGGGCAATCTACACGGTCGAAGGGAAGAGAGCGGTGTTATCAAACACTGTTCGCGATCGATTCAGCCTAGCATAGCATATTAATAAGCGTGCTACTAAATTTCTCGCTTATTCGTTCCGCTCGCCCGTCACGTCGCCCGTCGTCGGCAGGTCGAGAAACTGCTGCATGATCCGGGTATCCCGAAATCGCTCGATCAGCTCCGGGTCGGCCTCCAGCGATGGCGGATTCGCCAGCCCTTCCCGGATCTTGGTCGCCAGGCCGGTGACGGTGTTGTCGGCGATCAGGCGCGCCTGGTCATGAATCAGCACGTTGCGCACACCGCCGGGACAGTCGACCGCCACGCAGGGCGTGCCGCAGATCATGCTCTCCGCCAGCACGATACCGAACGCTTCGCTGCGCGAGCTCAGCACGAAGAGCCGGGCGTGTTTCATCCAGGGGTAGGGGTTGGGCCGGCTGCCGATGAAATGGATCCGCTCACCGGCCCCCCGCTCCTCGACGAGTTTCTCGAGGCTCTCCCGCTTCGGTCCATCGCCGACGATGACCAGATCCTCTTCGATCTCTGCCTCGAGATAGGCCAGGATCAGCCATTCCTGGCGCTTGACGTCCGAGAGTCGCGAGACGTGGACGATGAACGGCCTGGCCGGCAGCTCCACCGGCTCCTCGGCCTGGCGACGGATCGCCTCGATGTCGCACGGGTTCATGATGGTCGCCCACCGACGAGGGTGAATCCCATGGTGGCCGAGCTGCTTCTCCAGCTGCGCCCGCACGTTGGGCGTATTGCAGACCACCTGCTTGCCCTCGTAGAGGCGCCGGAGGTAGAAACCCTTAAGCTTTCCCCCCTCGCTCCCGGGCCAGGAGACCGTCACCTGCCACAAGCGCGGATCGCGCCAGGACCAGACCGTCTCGAACGCGCCCTGCCCGCGCATGATGACGCGATCGATGGGGCCGTGTTCGCCCTCGAGCCTGGCGACGAATCGCTGAAGGTAACGGCCGCCATAGAGACCGCGCCACAGGAAACCCGACCCCGGCAGGAGTGGCTTCAGCAGCGCCCGCGTGACCAGGTCGTAAGCCAGCCCCAGCCCGGTCTTGCGAAACGCCTTGTCGAAGTCGAGACGATGGACTGTCACCGCGTCGTCGGGAGCGAGTTCGTGCCCCCCCTTGAGCACCAGCACATGGACGTCGTGCCCCTCTCTGGCCAGCACGTTGGCCAGGTTGACGGTGACACGCTCGATGCCGCCGATACTCAGCTTGCGGACGACCAGCAATACTCTCTGGGTCATGATGGCTCTAGCACTTCTTTGCTTAGCGTTGATGGGACAGGCAATATGACTCCCCGTCCATTCTCGCACATCTCGGTGAAACGATGGCTCAGACAGCTCAAGGCAGGGTCAGTTTGGTGCTGGCAAGTGATGAGAATTATGCCCTCTGGATGGGCGTAGTCATCTTTTCCTGTCTGGATAAGACGGCACGCCCGGAGCTGTTGGACTTCTACATCCTGGACGCGGGTATATCACCGTCCACGAAATCACGGCTAGAAAGCCTGGTAGCCGATTACCAAGCCACCCTGACCTGGATAGTGCCGGATAAAAAAAGATTCCAGGGATTTCCATTGAAACGATATGGAATTGCCACTTACTATCGATTGGCGGTGGCCAGTTTGGTGCCGAGCCATTTGAACAAGATAATCTATCTCGATTGTGACTTACTTGTCGCCCGGGACATCGTGGAGCTTTGGCAAAGCCCATTGGACGGAAATATCATAGGGGCCGTCGAAAACCTTGGCGTCTCGCCAAAGGATATTGATATTGACCGACAGGATTATTTCAATGCCGGCGTACTTCTCATCGATTTGGCCGCCTGGCGTGACAGCAATATCGAAGCCTCTTTGTTCGAACGTATGGATACGCTGAACGAACGCCTGCAGTATCTGGACCAGGATGTCCTCAATCTAGTATTTCGCCATCGATGGACACGCCTCCCTCTTTGCTGGAACCTCCAGCCTAGCGCCTGGAGTAAAGTCGAGAAGAACAAGACCGTCCAAACCGGTTACCCGCACCAAGAATTCGTCACGGCATTACGAGAACCGGGGATCATCCATTTTCTAGCCAAAAGCAAACCATGGAAATTTTCTACATTTCATCCTTATAAACAGACCTACATGGACATTTCCAATCAGCTTTTTCCCGATGCAAGCGACGTAAACAAAGTCACGGCCATGGAAAAGCTGAATCGCCTTTGGCAAGTCGAAAAACACATCAAGAATTTTTCCCGAAACAGAAAATCAGGCTCTATCGACTACACCATACCACCGCAGAAATAATGCAGATATCTCTCAACAATGCAAAGAACATCATCGCCACTGCGGACCTCCAAGCAATCTGCATTACAACACTAGGTGTGAATTTTCATTAGTACACTCTCCGGTGACATCTGCTTGAGACAGTTGCGGTGCCCCAGCGGGCAGGTGCGCTCGAAACAGGGCGAGCAGGACAACGCCAGATAATGGATATCGGCGTTGTCGGTCAGCGGCGGCGTATAGGTGGGCGACGACGAGCCGTAGAGCGCCTGGATGCGGGTGCCGACCGCAGCGGCCACGTGCATCAGCCCGGAGTCGTTGGTGACCACCTGCTGGCAGGCGGCCAGCAGGTCGACGGCATCCGCCAGCCGGGTCTTGCCGCACAGATTGTGGGCATGACCCAGCTCCCGGGTGATGACGTCGCCGGCCTCGACATCCTTGGGGCCGCCCAGCACCCAGACGGTGTAGCCGCGCGCGATCAGGGATTCGGCCAGTTCACGGAAATAGTCGAGCGGCCACTGCTTGGCCGGGCCGTACTCCGCCCCGGGCATCATCCCGATGGCGGGCCGCTCCCCCAGCCCGAGTGACTCCCGCAGCTGGTCCTGATGCCGAGAGTCGACGCTGAGTCGCGGATACGGCGTTTCGAAATCGCCGCTGGCCGCCGTGCTGGCATCGAGCCCCAGCGCGACGAAGCGCTTCACGGTCTGATTCAGGACCGCCTTGTCGAGCTTGCGGCGATCGTTGAGCAGCCAGTAGCGCTGTTCGCCGGTGAAACCCGTGCGGCGCGGGATACCGGCCAGAAACGGAACCAGTGCCGACTTCAGCGAACGCGGCAGCACGATGGCGTGATCGAAGCGCCCCCTCAGCGAGCGTGCGACACCGCGCCGTGTCTTCCAGCCGAACTCGCCATGTTTCACGTCCAGCGCGATGGCTTCGTCGACTTCCGGCATGCGCTCGAGGATCGGCAGCGACCAACCCGGCGCCAGCACGCCGATCGTCGCGGCCGGATGGCGCCGTTTCAGCGTGATGAACAGGCTCTGCGCCATGACCATGTCGCCGACCCAGGAGGGGCCGACGACGAGAAACCGGGGCGCGGCGACCGGCGAATCAGCCATTCAGCCATTCCAGATAGCTGGAGACCCCTTCGCGGACGGTCTTGAACTTGGCGGTGTAACCCGCCTCGCGCAGGCGACCGATATCGGCGCGGGTGTAGCTCTGGTAACGCCCCTTGAGCTCATCGGGGAAGTCGATGTACTCGATCTCGACCTTTGCCCCGTCCTTGTGTGAATAGAAATCGATGGCGGTCTCGGCGATCGCCTTGAACGGCTCGGCGCGACCGGTGCCCAGGTTGAAGATGCCGGACACCTCCGGGTTGTCCAGGAACCACAGATTGACGTCCACCACGTCGCCGACATAGACGAAGTCGCGGCTCTGCATCCCGGCCTCATAGCCATCCCAGGCGCCGAACAGCTTGGGATTCTCGCCGCGCTGCACCTGGGTGTGGTGATGGTAGGCGACGCTGGCCATCTTGCCCTTGTGCTGTTCCCTGGGGCCGTAGACGTTGAAGTAGCGGAAGCCCACGACCTGGCTGTCGAAATCGTCCCAGCGCGCACGGACATACTGATCGAACAGCAGCTTGGAGTAGCCGTAGACGTTGAGGGGCTTCTCATGCGCGGGGTCCTCGACGAACACTTCACTGCCGCCGTAGGTGGCGGCGGAAGAGGCATAGAGGAAGGGAATCCGCTTGGCCTGGCAGTACTCGAGCAGCACCTTCGAGTATTCGAAGTTGTTCTCGAGCATGAAGCGCCCATCCCACTCGGTGGTATCCGAGCAGGCGCCCTCATGGAAGATCGCCTCGATCGGCGGCAGGCCACCGATCTCGCCGCTGAGCTCTGCCTTCACCCGGGCCAGGAACTCGCCCTTGTCGAGATAGTCCCCCAGCGTGCAGTCCGCCAGGTTGACGAACTTGGTGCCATCGCTGAGATCGTCGACCACCATGACGTCCTGATGGCCGCGTGCGTTGAGTGCCTTGACCAGATTGGCCCCGATGAAGCCGGCCCCGCCAGTGACAACGATCATGTCGTAACTCCTCTTCGATCGACCCGGTTATCGGGCATGACGACTCCGACCCCGCAAGTCGCCCGACGTTCGATGACGTTCCGCCAACGATAAAGTCCGATCGTCGCCGGTGCCTATAACCGATTGAGCGCTAATTGTATACTTGGCGGCTCACGAATTCATGGGCAACGGTGCGCAGTCAATGACAGACCCGACGGCAGATGCGAAAACCTTTCAGGGGCTGATACTGGCCCTTCAGCAATACTGGGCGGAAAAGGGCTGTGTCGTGCTGCAGCCCCTCGACATGGAAGTGGGCGCCGGCACCTTTCATCCAGCCACCTTCCTGCGTTCGATCGGCCCGGAGAGCTGGAATGCCGCCTACGTCCAGCCGTCGCGCCGCCCCACCGACGGCCGTTATGGGGAAAACCCCAACCGTCTGCAGCACTACTACCAGTTCCAGGTGGTAATGAAGCCATCGCCGAAGGACCTGCAGGATCTCTACCTGGGCTCGCTGGAGCGGCTGGGGATCGATCCGCGGGTTCACGACATCCGCTTCGTCGAGGACAACTGGGAATCACCCACCCTCGGCGCCTGGGGGCTCGGGTGGGAAGTCTGGCTCAACGGCATGGAAGTGACCCAGTTCACCTATTTCCAGCAGGCCGGCGGTATCGAGTGCTATCCGGTTACCGGCGAGCTGACCTATGGTCTCGAGCGGATCGCCATGTACCTGCAGGACGTCGACAGCGTCTATGACCTGGTCTGGACGATCGCCCCGGACGGCACTCGCGTCACCTATGGCGACGTCTACCTGCAGAACGAGGTCGAGCAGTCGACCTACAACTTCGAGCATGCCGACGTGCCTTACCTGTTCGAGGCCTTCGACCACTGCGAGAGCGAGTGCAACAAGCTGCTCGAGGCCAATCTGCCGCTGCCGGCCTACGAGCAGGTACTGAAGGCATCCCACACCTTCAACCTGCTGGACGCCCGCCACGCCATCTCGGTGACCGAGCGCCAGCGCTATATCCTGAGGGTTCGTACCCTGGCCCGTGACGTCGCTCACGCCTACTACGCCTCACGGGAAGCCGCCGGCTTTCCGCTGGCGCCCGAAGCGCTGCGTCGGGAGCTCACGCAGGCATCAGAAACTCAACAGGGAGACGCATGAGCATGGCAGTCAACACGCTACTGATCGAACTGGGCGTCGAAGAGCTGCCGCCGGGTGCACTCGCCAACCTCGCCTTCGCCCTGCGCGACGGTGTCGTCAAGGGGCTCGACGAGGCGGAGATCCCCCATGGCACGGCACATGCCCTCGCCTCTCCGCGGCGCCTCGCCGTGCGGGTCGAGGCCCTCGCCGATAAGCAGCCGGACCGGGAGGTCGAGAAGCGCGGCCCGGCACTGGCGGCGGCCTACAAGGACGGCCAGCCGACCAAGGCGGCCGAGGGTTTCGCGCGTTCCTGCGGTGTTACGGTGGACAAACTGATCCACCTGGAGAGCGACAAGGGTACCTGGCTCGGCTACCGTGAACGACAGCAGGGAGACACCGTCGAGACGCTGCTGCCCGCTATCGTCAGTGCCGCCATCAACGCCTTGCCGGTGCCCAAGAACATGCGCTGGGGCGCCTCGCGCATCGAGTTCTCGCGTCCGGTTCACTGGCTGGTGCTGCTCTACGGCGACCAGGTCGTGCCGGCCAGCCTGCTGGGCCTGGAGTCCGGTCGCACGACGCGAGGTCACCGCTTCCACGCACCCGCTCCCATCGAACTCGCCCACGCCGACGACTATGAGTCCGCCCTCGAGAATGCCTACGTGCTGGTGGATCTGGAACGCCGCCGCGAGCGTATCCGCGAGCAGGTGCTGGCCGAAGCGGAAGTGCACGATGCCCACGCGGTCATCGACGACGACCTGCTCGAGGAGGTCAATGGCCTGGTCGAATGGCCGGTGGCGCTCACCGGCAGCTTCGACGAACGCTTTCTCGAAGTGCCCGCCGAGTGTCTGATCTCGTCGATGAAGGCCAATCAGAAGTACTTCCACCTGCTCGATGCCGACGGCAAGCTCAAGCCACAGTTCATTACGCTGGCCAACATCGACAGCGAGGACCCCCAGCAGGTCATCTACGGCAACGAGAAGGTCATCCGCCCGCGCCTGGCCGATGCCGCCTTCTTCTTCGAGACCGACCGCAAGCAGACACTGGAGGCTCGCCGCGAATCATTGGCCAGCGTCGTGTTCCAGCGCGAACTGGGATCCCTCGCCGACAAGGCCGCGCGCAGCGAGGTCGTCGCCCGGTTCATCGCCGGCAAGATAGGCGGAGACTCCCAGGCGGCAGCCCGCGCCGCCCAACTGGCGAAGTGCGATCTGGTCACGGAGATGGTGCTCGAGTTCCCCGAACTGCAGGGCATCATGGGCACCTACTACGCCCGTCACGACGGCGAGCCGGAAGCCGTTGCCGAAGCCATCCACGAGCAGTACCTGCCGCGCTTCGCCAGTGACGGGATTCCGAGCACGTCCACCGGCATGGCGATCGCTCTGGCGGACCGGCTGGACACCTTGACCGGCATCTTCGGCATCGGCCAGCGTCCCACTGGCGCCAAGGACCCGTTTGCCCTGCGCCGCGCCACCATCGGCGTGCTCAACATCCTGATCAAGGGTGAGCTGGATCTGGACCTGCGCGAGCTGCTGGAACTCGCCGCGTCCCAGCACCGGGCCCTGCCCAAGGCCGAAGGCCTGGTCGACGACGTCATGGCCTACATGTTCGACCGCTTCCGCGCCTGGGCTCAGGACGAAGGCTTCCCGGTGGACGTCTACCTTGCCGTACGCGCGCGACCGGTGACGCGCCCTCTGGATTTCGCCCGTCGCCTGCGCGCCGTCCACCGTTTCAGTCAGCGGGAAGAGGCTGCCGCCCTGGCCGCTGCCAACAAACGGGTATCGAACATCCTGGCCAAGCAGGCACACGATGCCGGTATCGATGTCGATGCGCGCCTCCTCGGGGAAGAGGCCGAGATCGCCCTTGCCAATGCCGTCAACGATTGCCGGAGCCAGGTCGAGCCCCTGTTCCGGGAAGCGGCCTACGCGGAGGCTCTCGATATTCTCGCGACTTTGAGGGCACCGGTGGATCGCTTCTTCGACGAGGTCATGGTCGCAGTCGACGACGACGCCGTGCGGGCCAATCGATTGGCGCTGTTGGCCAGCCTGCAGGCGCTGTTCCTCGAGATTGCCGACATCTCGGAATTGCAGCAGTAGTCCGCCGGCTTCACTGTTTCACGTGAAACAGCCAGGCCCGGCATCCTGACCCACGATCAGGATGCCGGGTTTTTTTGCACTCGAACTTGATAACGTTACTGGTCACCAGAGCTCAGGTGCGCACCGGGCGGGACATAGCGAGCATCAGGCCCGAGCCCGATGTTTCACGTGGAACATTTTCTACCACTCAAAGCGAGTCCGGTTAACTATCGCCATACGGGGAAGTCGTGGATTCCCGGATGGTGGCCCCCAAGGAGAGTGCAGCGTGAAGAAACTGGTCATTCTGGATCGTGACGGTGTCATCAACGAGGACTCCGATGCCTACATCAAGTCCGTGGAAGAGTGGCACCCCTACCCCACGGCATTCAGCGCCATTGCGCGACTGGGGGCGGCGGGCTGGACGGTCGCCGTGGCGACCAACCAGTCCGGCGTTGGCCGGGGCTATTACAGCGAAGACACCCTGGCTGTCATCCACGAATCCATGAGGGAAAGGGCCCGTCTGGCTGGCGGCGAAATAGCCCGCATCCTCCATTGCCCTCATCGCCCGGAAGTCGGGTGCGAGTGTCGGAAGCCCGGGCCAGGCATGCTGTTGCAACTGCAACGGGAGCTCGACATGCCGAGCCTCGGGGAGAGCTGGATGGTCGGCGACAGCCTGCGCGACATCCAGGCCGGCATTGCGGCGGGCTGCCATACGGCGCTGGTCGAAACCGGCAAGGGTCAGCGCTATATCGATCAGGTGCGGTCGGCGTTTCCCTCGACGTGGATCTGTCGGGACCTCGACGATTTCGTGACCAGACTCATTGGCGACCAGATCACCGGGGATCAGAGCCAGTCATGACTTCCCTACCCGAAACGGCGGGCAAGATGTGTTTCACGTGAAACAGGTCATCACGGTGGAAAGGGAGTCGTCACGTTAAATCACAAACGGAACCTTAGTCCTGAACTACCCTTGGGATATCCCCAACGGACGGGCTTACGGACATGACTCTGGGAAAGAAGATCAGCCTCTGGGTGGTGGCGGTCATGCTGGTCATCCTGGCAGCGATGATCATCGTCATTCTCACCTTCGACTGGAACCGCCTGAAGCCGACCATCAATCAGCGCGTGTCGAATGCCATTCAGCGCCCCTTCGCCATCGAGGGAGACCTCAGTCTCGCCTGGCAGCGCCCCGAAGACGAGTCCGGCTGGCATAGCTGGGTGCCATGGCCGCATCTGCGTGCCGAGGATATCCACGTGGGTAGCCCTGAAGCGGTCACCGACGCCGACCTGGCGAGCCTCGAAGCACTCGACATCGTGCTGTCACCGCTACCCCTGCTGCACAAGACGCTCTCCTTACCCCATATCGAGCTCACCGGAGGCGAAGCGACACTGGTCCGCCTCCAGGATGGCAGTGATAACTGGACGTTCGATCTCGGTGCCGGCGATGACGCATCGCAGCCGGATGACGGCAGTGACCAGCAAAGCAGCTGGACCGTCGACGTGGGAGAGATCGCGTTCGACCCCATCGACGTTCATTACCAGGATGCCACGCTCGCGGCCGATGTCGATGCCACGGTAGAGCTACTGGGCGAACCGATCGCCTTCGGCGAGCTGACCGATAGCGAAAGCGCCGCCGGCCAGGCCGTCGCCGATCAGCAGATCGACGATTATCGTTTCGGCTGGAGCGCCCAAGGCAGCTACCGGAATCAGACATTCGAGGGCAGTGGCCGGCTGGGCGGCCTGGCGGCACTACGCCAGCGCGGCGCCGCCTATCCCGTACAGGCTGACCTACAGGCGGGTGCGACTCGCGTGGCGGTCAACGGCACGCTCACCGATCCACTCGCTCCCAAGAAGATCGACATGGATCTCAGTTTTTCGGGCCAGAACCTGGGTGATCTCTACAATGTGATCGGCGTGACGTTGCCGGATACGCCACCCTATTCCACCCGAGGACACCTCACCGCAAACCTGAACAGCCAGGAAGCGCTCTCCTTTCGCTACCAGGACTTTGACGGCCAGATCGGAGACAGCGATATCCATGGCGATCTCACCTATCTGCTCGGAGAGCCGCGGCCGTCCCTCACGGGTGAAGTCGTGTCACGTCAGTTGAGATTCGCCGATCTGGCACCGCTGATCGGTGCCGATAGCGGAGGCGAGGATCAGGGCGAAGACGACAGCCAGAGCGGAGAAAACCAGCAGCCGCCGGACAAGGTGCTGCCGGTCAGCGAATTCCAGACCGAGCAGTGGCGAACCATGGATGCCGACGTCAAGTTCACGGCTCAGCGCATCGAGCACGGCGATTCGCTGCCGCTGGATGATCTCTATACCCACGTCACCCTCGAAGACGGCGAAATTCTGCTGGATCCGCTCCGTTTTGGTGTCGCCGGCGGCAATCTCAATACCACGCTGCGCCTCGATGGTGGCCAGGAGCCGATGCAGAGTCGCGTGGACATGCACATTCGCCGCCTGCTGCTCAGCGAGCTCTTTCCCGATGTCGACCTGATGCAGAACAGCCGCGGCGAGCTCAATGGCGACGCCACGCTCAGTGGCACGGGCAACTCGGTGGCCGCCATTCTAGGCAGCAGCGACGGCAGTCTGCAGATGCTGGTCAGCGACGGCGTCATCAGCCAGAACCTCATGGAACTCGCTGGCCTCAACGTCGGCAACTATCTCGTAGGCCAACTGTTCGGCGACGAGCAGGTCAATATCAACTGCGCAGCCACCAACCTGGAGGTCGATGACGGCCTGGCGACGACCCGCTTCTTCGTCATCGACACAGAGAACGCCCTGATCCGAATCGACGGTATGGTCAACTTCAAGACGGAAGGCCTGGATCTGAATATCGAACCGGAGAGCAAGGGCGCGCGCGTGTTCACCCTGCGCTCGCCGCTCTACGTGCACGGCACGATGAAGAATCCGTCACCGGGGGTCGATGCCGGGTCGCTATTGGCGCGGGGCGCGGTGGGTGCATTCCTGGGAACCGTCGCGACGCCCGCTGCCGCGCTGCTGGCGCTGGTATCGCCGAGCGCCGATGAAACCACCCCATGCAACGACTTCCTGAGTCAGATTCAGGCCGACTCGGCTCCGTGAGATGAGTGTTTCACGTGGAACTTCGCCATCGACATGTTCCACATGAAACACGCCCCCCCTGCTTGCAACTAGCAACCCACTCGACACCAGGGAAGACGAAGGCGGGGAATAGCCCGCCGATACAAGGGCTTGGACGCACGCGCAGCGCCGCTATGGATGATTCGTGGACACAGACCGCCACGACACGGAATCCGCCATGGCGGAACTCCATTCACCGTGGCGGATTTCAGGGGGAAGGATCTTATTGGGGGTTCTTGCGATACTGCTCGCCCAGCGACTCCAGCGCACCGATGAGCTTCTCGATCTCGGCGTCGAAGCGCTGCTGCTGCTGAACATAGAAATGGCGGGTGTACGAAGCGCCTTTGTGCTTGTTCACCAGATTGGAAAACTGCGATTCCAGCTGCTCGGTATGGAAGCGTAGACGCTCGGTCAGGAACTCGGCGTGCCCCTGATGGCAGGCCACGTCCATCAGTGCCCTCACCTGGACCGTCAGCAAATAGAGCTGCAGCACATTGCGGTCCTGCACCTCTTTCTGCGTGGAGACGCTATCGTCCAGCAGGTTGATCGAACTCATCTGACAGCAGCCGCTGTCGTCGGTCAGCGGGCGATTCCGGGCATTCTCTTGCTGAGTCTGGAACATGGTCAGACCCTCCTTTAGGTCGCTGAACCACACGGTCCATGGTACCACCAGCGTATTTCCTGACCGTTGGCCATTGGTCGAACCCACCGCCGCCTCCGGGGGGCGGCGAGAGTCGCCTAAAGCGTAATGGCATGAATGTAGTGGAGAGCGCAGATTGGGAGGGAAAGCCAGAGGTCGCTGCCACCAACCGGAGACGCTCATCATGCGCTACGCCAACCCCAATACATCCGATGCCATCGTTGGCTTCGAGAAGCGGTACGAGAACTACATCGGCGGTGAGTGGATACCGCCGGCCGAAGGGCGATACTTCGAGAACATCACCCCGGTTACCGGGGAAGTCTTCTGTGAAGTCGCCCGGTCCAGCCAGAAGGATATCGACACTGCGCTGGACGCCGCCCACAAGGCCGCGCCGGCCTGGGGAAAGACGTCCGTCCAGGAGCGCTCGACGCTGCTTTTGAAGATCGCCGACCGCATGGAGCAGAATCTGGAGATGCTGGCGGTCGCCGAGACCTGGGACAACGGCAAGGCCGTGCGCGAGACGCTGGCAGCCGACATCCCGCTGGCGATCGACCATTTCCGCTATTTCGCCGGCTGCATTCGGGCCCAGGAAGGGACCACCGCCGAGATCGACGACAACACGGCTTCCTACCACTTCCACGAACCCCTGGGTGTCGTCGGTCAGATCATTCCCTGGAACTTCCCGATCCTGATGGCCACCTGGAAGCTGGCACCCGCGCTGGCCGCCGGCAACTGTGTCGTGCTCAAGCCCGCCGAGCAGACCCCGGTCTCGATCTTCAAGGTCATCGAGATCATCCATGATCTCCTGCCGAAGGGCGTCATCAATATCGTCAACGGCTACGGCGAGGAAGCCGGTCAGGCACTGGCCACCAGCAAGCGTATCGCCAAGATCGCCTTCACCGGCTCGACGCCCATCGGCTCGCACATCATGAAATGTGCCGCCGAGAACATCATCCCCTCCACGGTGGAGCTGGGCGGCAAGTCCCCGAACATCTACTTCGAGGATGTCATGTCCGCCGAACCGGCGTTCATCGACAAGTGCGCCGAAGGCCTGGTGATGGGCTTCCTCAACCAGGGCGAGGTCTGCACCTGCCCTTCCCGCGCCCTGGTCCAGGAGAGCATCTACGACGAGTTCATGGCCAAGGTCCTCGAGCGGGTCAAGAAGATCAAGCGCGGCCACCCCCTCGATACCGAGACTCAGGTCGGCGCCCAGGCTTCGCAGGAGCAGTTCGACAAGATCATGTCCTACATGGACGTGGCGCGGGATGAAGGTGCGGAGTTCCTGTCCGGCGGCGAGCGGGAATCGCTGGGCGACGATCTCTCCCGGGGTTACTACATCCAGCCCACGCTGCTGAAGGGCAACAACAAGATGCGCGTGTTCCAGGAGGAGATCTTCGGCCCGGTGGTCTCGGTCACGACCTTCAAGGACGAGGAAGAAGCCCTGGCCATTGCCAACGACACCGAATTCGGACTGGGCGCCGGTGTCTGGACCCGCGATATCAACCGCGCCTATCGCATGGGCCGCGGCATCCAGGCCGGTCGCGTCTGGACCAACTGCTACCACCAGTATCCGGCCCACGCCGCCTTCGGCGGCTACAAGAAGTCCGGTGTGGGGCGGGAAACCCACAAGATGGCGTTGGAGCACTATCAGCAGACCAAGAACCTGCTGATCAGCTACGACATCAACCCCATGGGTTTCTTCTAGATCGACCGACGGGTTCCGGGGTCCGCAAGGGCCCCGGAGCCATTGGCTGGACAGACGACGAACCCGATGATCTCGTCGCGCTCGTTCCGCCGCCTTCCCGCCCCTGCCTGGCGTCCTCCCACCTTCCGTTCGCGACGATCGGCAGCCCCTCCGGCGCACCGACGAGCCCCTTCGATACGTCCGGTTCGCGGGCGCCGGCTTGATCCACGTTGTATCGGGCCGATCTTCGCTCGATTACAGTGAGATACACGGACAGGCTAAAGCGAGGACACGCCATGACCAACATGACGACCTTCCTGGGCAGTCTCGATCGACCGTCCCCACCCCCCGATCTGGGTCGCGAGCTTCGCGCCCTGTGGTGGGCCGGCAAGTCCGAGTGGTCCAAGGCACACGATCAGGTGGACTCCGCCTCCGGCTCCCGCGCAGCCTGGGTGCACGCCTATCTTCACCGCTGGGAAGGCGATGTCGCCAACGCCGGTTACTGGTATCGGCAGGCGGGGCGCCAGGTGCCGGACCAGAGTCTCGATGACGAGTGGCAGGAGATCACCCGATCGCTGTTGCGAGAGCTTTCGCCGCAACTTTGATTCGCCCCGGACAGACGGATTAGGGTTTGTACGAAAAGTCAGCGAGCGAAGGCAAGACAAGGCAAAAATCGGCGAAAACGGACCGGGCTGGCGAACCAGTTTACGGGGTGTAAATGAGCATTTTGACCGGGCTGGCGTTCCAGCCGATTTTTAACGCCGTATTGCCGAGCGCAGCTAGTTTTCGTACAAAGTCTAGTGGCGGGCCGACGGAATCAGCTCAGCGAACCGGTGCAGATCGATGTTGCCTCCGGAGAGCACGATCCCGACACGCTGACCCGCTATCCGCATCCGGCCACCGAAGGCCGCCGCAGCCGCCAGGCAGCCGGTCGGCTCGACGAACTGTTTCATGCGACCGGCCAGGAAGTCCATCGTGTCGACCAGCTCGGCGTCGGTGACGGTGACGATCTCGTCGACGCACTGCTGCAGCACCGGGAACGTCAGGCTGCCCAGCGCCTGGGTCTGGGCGCCATCGGCGATGGTGCGCGGGGTGGCAATCGAGACGATCTCGCCACGGGCCAGGCTTCGCTGGGCGTCGTTGCCGGCTTCCGGCTCGACCCCGATGATCCGGCAGCTCGGATAGCGCGCCCTGGCGACCGTGGCACAGCCGGACAACAGCCCGCCGCCGCCCAGCGGCACGATCAACGTATCCAGCTCACCGACATCATCGAACAGCTCCTTGGCGGCGGTTCCCTGCCCTGCCATCACATGGGGGTGGTTGAACGGCGGGATCAGCGTCAAGCCCTCGGCCTCGGCCAGTTCCCGGCCCAGCGCCTCGCGATCCTGGGTATAGCGATCATAGAGCACCACTTCGGCACCGTAGCCCCGCGTGGCCGCGATCTTGATCGCGGGTGCGTCCTCCGGCATCACGATGACCGCGCGAATGCCGTGCAGCCTGGCCGAGAGCGCAATCGCCTGGGCATGGTTGCCCGAGGAGAAGGCGATCACCCCCGCCGCCTTCTGGTCGCGGTCGAACTGGCTGATGGCATTGTAGCCACCACGAAACTTGAAGGCGCCGATGCGCTGGAGATGTTCCGCCTTGAAATGAAGCGATGCGCCGCTGCGCTCATCGGCCGTCGTCGAACGCAGCACGGGGGTGTGGTGGGCGACGCCCGCCAGCCGCCGGTGTGCCGCCACCACATCGTCGTAATCGATCGCCAGGTTGCTCATGCCCTCTCTCCTGTCGCCGTCGCCACTGACATTCCGTGGCACGCTGCGTAATATGCCAGCCGAAGTGCCATCGATCATGATGGCTGAACGGCCGCGAGGAAAGGGACAGATGACATCATACGAGTGGATATGGCAGACCGGGCCGAAGCTGGACCCTGCCAGGCTGTACACCCTGCTGTCGCTGCGCGAGGCCGTGTTCGTGGTCGAACAGCAGTGCGCCTATCAGGAGCTGGACGGCCACGATCTGGCGGCATCGACGCACCACTTGCAGGTCCTGGCGGCGGGTCGGCTCGCGGCCACCCTGCGCCTGCTGGCACCCGATCCAGTCAACCAAGCGGTCTCCATCGGTCGCGTCGTCATCCACCCCGCCCACCGCGGTGGCGGCCTGGGCCACGACCTGCTGCGAGCCGCGCTGACGCGAATCGAATCGCTGTGGCCGGGTCGCCACGCCCGGCTATCCGCCCAGGCACATCTACAAGCCTACTACGGTCGTCACGGGTTCGAGCCGGTCGGCGAGATCTATGTGGAGGACGGCATCCCCCATATCGATATGCAGCGATTGGCCGACGCGAATCGTAAGTAAGCACTAACTTCAATGGAAGCGAAAAACGAAAAAGCCGACGCTGCAACCGCAGCGTCGGCTTCTTTTCGGCGTATCCGCCCCGCCCCGCGGGGCAGGGATCATTCAGCTCAGGCGCCGAATTCGCTCAGCATCGCTTCGATCAGGTCGAGACCCTCCTCCAGCACTTCGTCGCTGATGGTGACCGGCATCAGGAAACGGATGGTGTTGGCATAGAGGCCACAGGAGAGCAGGATCAGGCCGCGCTCGCGAGCGGTCTTGCAGAGCTTGCCCGCCAGCTCGGCATTGGGCACGCCGCTCTTCTTGTCGGTGACCAGATCGAAGGCCGCCATGGCGCCCAGGTTGCGCACGTTGGCGACGCCGGCGTAATCCTGCTGCCACTTGTCGAAGCGCACCCGGAGCTTCTCGCCCAGCGCCTGGCTCTTTTCCAGGATGCGCTCTTCCTCGAACACCTCCAGCACGGCCAGTACCGCGGCGCAGGAAACGGGGCTACCGGTGTAGGTGCCGCCCAGCGAATTGCCGCCGGAGGCGTCCATCACCTTGTCGGTTCCCACCACCGCCGAGATCGGCATGCCGTCGGCCATGCTCTTGGCCATGGTGATGATGTCCGGTTCGACGCCGCTGTGCTCGATGGCAAACAGCTTGCCGGTTCGCCCGAAGCCGGACTGCACTTCGTCGACGATCAGCAGGATGCCGTGCTCGTCGCAGATCTCGCGAAGCGCTTTCAGGAAGCTTGCCGGCGCCGCATGGAAACCGCCCTCACCCAGCACCGGCTCGATCACGATCGCCGCGGTGTCACTGGGGTTGGCATCGGTCTTCAGCGTCATCTTGAGATGGCGCAGGGCCTCTTCCTCGCTGACCCCGATGGAGGGCACCGGGTAGGGCGCACGATAGACCTGACCGGGCATGGGGCCGAAGTCGGTGCGGTACGGTGCGACCTTGCCGTTCATCGCCATGGTCATGAAGGTGCGGCCGTGATAGCCGCCGGTGAAACAGATCACGCTGGAGCGCCCGGTGGCGGCACGGGCCACCTTGACCGCATTTTCCAGCGCCTCGGCACCGGAGTTGGCCAGCATCACCTTGGCGTGGCCGCGCACCGGCGTCACCTCGCTGAGCTTCTGCGCCACCCGCACGTAGCCCTCGTAGGGCATGACCGTCTGGCAGGTGTGCATCACCTTGTCGAGCTGGGCCTTGACCGCCTCGACCACCTTGGGGTGGCGGTGACCGATGTTGAGCACGCCGATACCGCCGGCGAAATCGATGAAGCGCTTGCCATCCTCGTCCCAGAGCTCGGCGTTCTCCGCCCGCGCGGCGAACTCGACCGCCGGGCTGGCCGCACCGCTGGCCACGTAGCGCTGCTTGAGTTCGTTGAGTTCTGCATTGGTCATGGATGCATTAGCCATGGAACACTCCTCCTGACACGGCATCGGGTGCCGCTAACGTGAATCGCGCGTCGTCGTCGGTTTCGGCAGGCGGCGCGCCATGAAATCGGGATCAGGCTTTATCGTAGGCTGCCCGAATGAGGCGATCGCCCATCTCTCGACCGTAGTGCCGCCGGGCCCATCCGTACAGTGCCAATCCGGCGATCATCCAGCCGCCGAAGATGGACCACTCGATGGAAGTCAGCGCCGACGGGCTGCCGGGCAGGTAGAGACAGGTCATGCCCAGTGACAGCAGCACCGCCAGCACACCGACCAGCTTGCCGGCACCGACATGATAGGGGCGCGGCATGTCGGGTTCGCGATAGCGCAGGATGACGAACGACAGCGCCACGAACAGATAGGCGAGCACGATGCCCAGGCCGCCGGCATCGACCAGCCAGACCAGCGCCGGACGTCCGAAGAAAGGCGCCGCGGTGGAGAGCACGCCGATCAGGATGATCGCGTTGGTGGGGGTCTTGTAGCGTGGATGCAGCTTGCCCAGGAAGGCGGGCAGCATGCCGGAATGCGCCAGGGCATAGATCGCCCGCGAACCGCCGATGTAGAACGCGTTCCAGCTGGTGATGATCCCGGCGATGCCCGCCAGCACCATCAGATTGCCCGCCCAGGCCCCATCGAACACCGCCGTCATCGCGTCCGGGACGCTGAGCGAGCTGCCCTGCAGCGCCTCGTTGTCGAGCATCAGGCTGGTGCCGAGAATGATCAGGGTATACCAGCACACCGCCATGATGACCGAGAGCACCAGCACCTTGCCGATATCGCGGAATGGCAGGTTGATCTCTTCGGCCGCCTGGGGAATCACGTCGAAACCGACGAACAGGAACGGGACCAGCACCAGTACCGCCACGATGCCGCCGACGGCGCCGTGTTCACCGCTGGCGAACAGCGGCTGCATGTTGCCGCCGTCGCCGGTGAACAGCGATCCGGTCACGAACATCACCCCCGCCACCAGGATCAGCCCGGTGACGACCTTCTGCAGCAGCGCAGCGGTGGAGATCCCCACGTAGTTGACGGCCATCATCACCAGCGAACCGAGCACGCCCACCGCGACCCAGGTCGCCTTGACGTCCCAGCCGGCGACGGTCCACAGGTCGCCCACGGCATAGCCGGGGAACAGGTGCTCGACGACCGTCGGCAGCGCCACCGCCTCGAACGACGCCACGCTGACGTACCCCAGCACGATGCTCCAGGTGCAGACGAACGAGGCGAAATGGCCGAGCGCGCGATAGCTGTAGACATGCTCGCCGCCGACCTGGGGCATCGCCGACGCCAGCTCGGCATAGGTCAGCCCCACCAGCAGCACCGCGATGCCGCCGATGACGAAAGCGAGTATCGCGCCCACGCTACCGCCATCGAGGATGGCGCTACCGGTGAGGACTATCCAGCCCCAACCGATCATGGCGCCGAAAGCCAGGGCTAGGACATCGGCCCGTGCGAGGACTCGCACGAGCTCCGGGGGTTGAGAAGCGTTCGACATGAGTGGGTCTCTTCAGGTTGTTTTTGATAGGCCGAACCCCGGGGTCGGTCGACCGCGGGAGTCGGCCCTGACGCCACGCTATCACCCCGATGCGTGACCGGGACTAGACCACTTCCCGATGGCGGTGGACCACATGGGGCTCTCCCCCCATAATCCGCGGACGTTTCCGCGTCTCTCGTGAGGTAGGCCATGGACGACCGTCGTCAGGCGCTGGACCATATCCGGCAAAGCTACCTGGCCCAGCCCGACCATCTGACCAAGTACTGCCGTCTCGAGCA
The DNA here is from genome assembly GCF_937921195.1 of uncultured Salinicola sp. Classification (NCBI taxonomy): domain Bacteria; kingdom Pseudomonadati; phylum Pseudomonadota; class Gammaproteobacteria; order Oceanospirillales; family Halomonadaceae; genus Salinicola; species uncultured Salinicola sp. The sequence goes on along the minus strand of NZ_CALFQK010000202.1, from coordinate 50,116 downwards.
GACCCTGCTGACGCTGATCGAGCAGCGGTGGCAGGACGGCCAGCGGCTGCCCGGGCATCGCACGCTGTGTGACGCGCTCGGCATGGCCCGCAACACGCTGGCGGGCGTCATCGAGAATCTGATCCGCCAGGGGCATCTGGTGACCGACCACGGCAAGGGCACCTGGGTATGCAAGCACTCACCCGGGCGGGGGCGACGGGTTGCCGAGATCGGGCCGATTTCCCGCCGCGCCGGCGAGTTGCTGCACGATGTGGGGGCCAGCCCGCTACAGAGCGGTGCCTTCGTGCCAGGCGTTCCCGATATCGCGCACTTCCCCATCGCCCGCTGGCGCCAGCTCTACTCCCGGATCACCGTCCCCCACAACACGCTGCTGCTCTCCTACGCCTCGGGCGGCTACGGCCCCTTGAAACGTGCCATCGCCGGCTATCTCGCCCGGTGGCGAGGCATCGACTGTGGGCTGGACCAGATCGTCATCACCGAGGGCGCCCATCACGGCTTGCAGCTATGCGCGCTGACGCTGGCCGATGACGGCGATCGCGCGGTCATGGATTCGCCGTTCTACTGGGGTGCGCGCAACGTCTTCCAGGCCGGCGGCCTCGAGATAGACCACGCCATCTGGGAGCCGCGTCACGGTTATGTCGGCGCCCTGCCTCGGCCACGCCCCAGACTGCTCTACTTCACCGGCACCCACCATTATCCGTTGGGTGTGGCATCGGTAAGTGCTCACAAACAAGAATTGATCGATGCTCTCGAACCGGACTGGATCCTGGAGGATGACTACGAGTTCGGCGACGGCGATCATCGTGAGCTGGCGTTCGACCCGGAAACCGGCAACCAGATCCTGATCGGCTCGTTCTCCAAGCTGATGTTTCCGGGATTGCGTCTGGGGTACCTGATCGTGCCGAGGGGGCTCAGCACCGCCATCAACCGGGTGCGCACCGGTGTCTTTCGCGAAGGCCGCCTGCTCGATCAGGCGGTACTCGCCGCGTTCATCGACGATGGCGATCTCGACCGCTGGTGTCGGCGCATGGCGCAAGCCTACCTGGAGCGCCAGCAGCGACTGCACGAGCTGCTGGTCGGCACCCCAGGCGTCGCCGATATCTCGCCTCCGGCCGGCAATATCAGCCTGAGTCTGTCGCTGGCTCCGACCCTCGACGACGAGCGCCTGTCGCAGCATCTACTGAATCGGCATCACCTGGTGGCCCGGCCGCTGAGCCGGGTCTGTGGGCCGGGGGATCCTCGACGCGGTTTGATACTCGGCGTCGGCATGGTCGAAGGCGAAGCGCTGGAACGCCAAGGGCGGCGCCTGGCCGAGGGCATCCGCGAGTTCGTCGCCCTGCAGCGCTGAGCGGCGCTCGGCGCCCTCCTCCTCCCGTCAGGCCGTCTCCTCGAGCGGCGTGGTCTCCGCGGTGCGCTCGTCGCGAATGCGCTGCTCGGAGTCGGGATCGAACACCACCATGCGCGAGACGTCGAAGGCAAACCGGGTTCGCTCGCCCGAGCGTAGCGGCGTGCCGGGGCGCATGCGGGCATTGACGTGGGTCCCGCCCAGCGTCGTCACCACGTAGAGATCCGCCCCGGTCGGCTCGACCAGCGCGACCGGCAGTTCCGCTTCGTGGATGTTGCCTTCGCCATGATTGGCACTGGCCGGGTCGGTGATCGCCTCGGGCCGAAGGCCCAGGATGACGTCGCGGTCGCACCAGTCGCGCAGTGCGTCACGGTCGCGCACGACTGGCAGCGTCAGGGTGGAATCGTCCGTCGCCACCTGGGCAACCGGCAGCCCACCCTGCTCGACGATTCGCGCCTTGATCAGGTTCATCGACGGCGAGCCCATGAAACCGGCGACGAACAGGTTGTTGGGATCGTCGTAGACCGCCTGCGGCGTCCCCAGCTGCTGCAGCTCGCCGCCACGCATGACGGCGATCCGCGAAGCCAGCGTCATCGCCTCGATCTGGTCGTGGGTGACGTAGACGATGGTGGTGCCGAGGCGCTGGTGGAGCTGCTTGATCTCGGTGCGCATGTCGACGCGCAGCTTGGCATCCAGGTTCGACAGCGGTTCGTCGAACAGGAACAGCTGCGGATCGCGCACCAGCGCCCGCCCCATCGCCACGCGCTGGCGCTGGCCGCCGGAAAGTTGCCCCGGCTTGCGGTCGAGCAGGTTCTCGATCTGCAGCAGCTTGGCGACCCGGTCGACCGCTTCGCGGCGCTGCTTGCGCGGGACCTTGCGCATCTCCAGCCCGAAACCGATGTTGCCCGCCACCGTCATGCTCGGATAGAGCGCGTAGGACTGGAACACCATGGCGATATCGCGCCGGGAGGGGTGCACGTCGTTGATGCAGCGGCCGTCGAGCAGCAGCTCGCCCTCGCTGATCGAGTCGAGTCCGGCGATCATGTTCAAAAGTGTCGACTTGCCGCAGCCCGACGGCCCCACCAGTACCAGAAAATCGCCCTGCTCGATCGCGATGTCGATGCCCTTCAGGACATGGGTCTCGCCGAAGCGCTTGTGAACGTTGTTGATATGCAGAAAGCTCATGTGATCCTCAGCCCTTGACCGATCCCGACATCAACCCGCGCAGGAAATACTTGCCCGCGAGGATATAGACGATGAGCGTCGGCACCGCCGCCACCATCGCTGCCGCCATGTTGACGTTATAGGCCTTCACCCCGGTGGAGCTGTTGACCAGATTGTTGAGTGCCACCGTGATCGGCGCGCTGTCGCCGGACGCGAACGAGACGCCGAACAGGAAGTCGTTCCAGACGTTGGTGAACTGCCAGATGATGGTGACCACGATGATCGGCACCGAGGCCGGCAGCAGGATCCGGAAGAAGATGGTGAAGAAGCCGGCGCCATCGAGCTGCGCCGCCCGTACCAGTTCATCCGGAAAACTGGCGTAGAAGTTACGGAAGAACAGTGTGGTGAACCCGATGCCGTAGACGATGTGGACCAGCACCAGCCCACCGGTGCTGTTGGCCAGATGCAGAATCCCCAGCACCCGGGCCATCGGCAACAGAATGATCTGGAACGGGATGAAGCAGCTGAACAGCATCAGGCCGAATACGATCTTGTGGCCGCGAAACTTCCACTTGGTCAGCACGTAGCCGTTGAACGCGCCCAGCAGCCCGGAGATCAGCACCGCCGGCACCACGATCTTGATGCTGTTGAAGAAGTAGCCGTGCACGCCGTTGCACTCGAGACCGATGCAGGCGCTGCCCCAGGCTTCCCGCCAGGGATCCAGGGTCCACTGGCCGGGTAGCGCCAGCATGTTGCCCTGATGGATCTCCTCCAGCGTCTTGAACGACGTGGTCAGCATCACGTAGAGCGGCATCAGATAGACGATCGCAAACAGCGCCAGGATCGCGTAGAGCACGGCCCGGGTCGCGAGACCCCGGCGTGCGGTGGGGGAAGCGGCACTCATGATCGGGGCTCCCGCAGCTCGGAGTAGAGATAGGGGATGATCAGCGCGGCGATCACCGCCAGCATGAACACCGCGCTGGCCGCGGCGATGCCCATTTCGTTGCGCGAAAAGGCGTAGGAGTACATGAAGGTCGCCGGCACCGCGGTGGCATTGCCCGGCCCGCCACCGGTCATCGCCACGATCAGGTCGAAGCTCTTGATCGCCAGGTGCGCCAGCACCACGACCGCGCTCAGGAAGACCGGTCGAAGCTGGGGGATGATGATCCGTGCGTAGATCTTCCAGGCCGGGGCGCCGTCGATCTGCGCGGCCTTGATCATCTCGCCGTCGATGCCGCGCAACCCCGCCAGGAACATCGCCATGACGAAGCCGGTGGCCTGCCAGACCGCAGCGATCACCACGGTGTAGATCGCCATGTTGGAATCGATCAGCCAGTTGAAGCTGAAGCTCTGCCAGCCCAGGTCGTGCATGGTCTTCTCCAGCCCCAGCCCGGGGTTGAGAAACCACTGCCAGGCGGTGCCGGTGACGATGAAGGAGAGCGCCATCGGGTAGAGATAGATGGTGCGCAGCACGCCTTCGGCCCGGATCCGCTGGTCGAGCAGGATCGCCAGTATCAGGCCCAGCACGATGCAACTGACGATATACAGAAGCCCGAAGACCCAGATGTTGTGCAGCGCGATCCCCCAGGTCCAGGAGGTCCACAACCGCGACCACTGGTGCAAGCCGACCCAGGTGTAGTCCGGCATCATGCCGGAGTCGCTGAACGAGATGTAGCTGGTCCAGGCGATGAAGCCATAGACGAAGAACAGGACCAGAACGCAGGAAGGCGACAGCACCAGCTTGGGTAGCCAGCGCTGCAGGCGCTCCCGCGCTCCGCCGTCCCGCTCCGGAGAAGCATTGGACATCACATCACTCTCGGCTCGTGAACGAGACGCCCCGCCTGACGGCGGGGCCGATCATCAGGACGTTGCGCCCTGCACCGCCATCGCCAGCTGCTCGGCGGCGACGTCGCTGGGCATGTCGCTGTTGACGAAGGAGGAGATGATGTCGAAGACGGCGTTCTTGACCGACGCCGGCGCGGCATAGCCGTGCGCCATGCTGCCCATCAGCGTGTGGTTCTCGGCCGCGGCCTTGACCTGCTCGTAACCGCGCTGGGCGCAGGCGTCCAGCTTGTCGGCGGAGAGATCCATGCGCGCCGGCACCGAGCCCTTGATCTGGCTGAAGGCGATCTGGAACTCGGGCGAGCCGATGATCGTGGCCATGGCCTGCTGCATCTGCTGCTGCTGGGCGTCATCGGTATCGAACATGATCATCAGGTCGCTGTTGAAGGTCACGGCGTCCTGGGTGCCCGGGGTGCGGAAGCACATGAAGTCCTTGCCCGGCTCGAGATTGGCATTGAGGAACTCGCCTTTCGCCCAGTCGCCCATGATCTGGTAGAGCGCCTTGCCGTTGATGACCATCGCCGTGGCCAGGTTCCAGTCGCGGCCGGGCGAGTTGTCATCCTTGTACTTCAGCAGCTCGCGCAGGTGGTCGAACGCCTGGGCCATGGTGGTGGAGTTCAGCGCCTCGGGATCCAGGTCGATCATCGCCTTGCGGTAGAAGTCGGCGCCCCCGGTGGCGAGCACCACGTTCTCGAACACCGTGGTGTCCTGCCATGGCTGGCCGCCGTAGGCCAGGCCGGTGTAGCCCGCGTCCTTGGCCTTCTTCAGCGAGGCGATGAAATCCTCCCAGGTCCTGGGCTGCTCGATATCCAGCTCATCCATCAACGCCTTGTTGGCCCAGACCCAGTTGGTCGAATGGATCTCGAACGGCGCCCCGATCCAGTGGCCATCGTACTTGGCGAACTCCTGCAGCGGCTGCGGGAAGACCTCGTCCCACTTGCCCGCCTCGGCGACCTCGTCGAGCGAACTCAAGGCGTCGCGCTCGGCCCAGTCCTGGGCATCGTAGCCGAGCACCTGGGCCGCCGTCGGCGGATTGCCCGAGGTGATGCGCGAGCGCAGCACGGCCATGGCGTTGGTGCCGGCGCCGCCCGCCACCGGCATGTTCTTCCAGCCGATCCCCTGATCCGACAGCCCATCCTTGAGCGCGCCCAGCGCCTTGGCCTCGCTGCCCGAGGTCCACCAGTTGAGCACCTCGACCTCGCCGTTGGCGGCGGTATCGGCAGCCAGCACACTCGTCGGCAGCGCCAACGCAAATGGCAGCAGAGCCAGTCCCAGGCAATTCATGACGGTCTTGTTTCGATTGGCGTGCATCCCTTCGATTCCTCTTCTTGTTGGGGAGCGGTATCTCGTTCTTTTACGAAACGGCCCACTTTATTCGATGTCTTGGTGGGGTGATCGCGACTATTGCCCAACCGCTTTTGCCTAACAATACAACCATGGACGCACACCTGGCCGCATCGAGCCCCGCTGCCCGACGCCACCGCGCATGGTGGTGCGGTTTACGGGTGGGGAGGCTTGGGCTCTCAACCCTAAGTCGTATCGACCAATGCGCTATATCGCGACTCGCCGATGTCGCGGCCGATCCATATCCGGGGAGACAGCGACCGCGCCAGGGAGATAAAAAAACGGCCCATCCCGAAGGATGAGCGCTGATTCGACAGGACTGCGATGGTGACGCGATGCCAGGGCCTGTTCACATTATCCCAAGCGGCCGCGACGTATCGTGTGAACAGGCCCTAGATATCCAGATTGGCCACCAGCGCGAAGCGCTCGATGAAATCGCGACGCGGTTCGACCTCGTCACCCATCAGGGTGTTGAACATCTGGTCGGCGGCGACGGCATCCTCGATGGAGACCCGCAGCATACGCCGTGAACCTGGATCCATGGTGGTTTCCCACAGCTGGTCCGGGTTCATCTCCCCCAGCCCCTTGTAGCGCTGGATGCTGAGCCCGCGTTGCGCTTCCAGCATAAGCCACTCCAGCGCGTCGTAGAAGTTGTCGATCGGCTTCTGGCGCTCGCCGCGGGCGATATAGGCGCCCTCTTCGATCAGGCCGTCCAGGGTCTCGCCCAGGTTGGCCAGCGCGCGATAGTCGGCGCTGCGGAAGAAGTCGATACCCCACACGTAATCGGTGGTGACACCGTGGGCGGTGAGCGACACGCTCGGCATCCACAGGCCGCGCTCGGTGTCTTCCTGCAGCTGGAAGGTATAGCGCGGACCGCCCTCATGGGCGATCAGCGAGTCCATCGCCACCTGGAGCTCATCGATCCAGTTCTGCATGGTGGCGCGGTCGTCGAGATTGGTTTCGTCGAGCTTGGCCGCGTGGACCATCTTGCGCAGCACGGCGTTGGGATAGACCCGCGACAGCCGGTCGATGCGCTTCATCACGTCACGATACTGATTGACCAGCGCTTCCAGGTTCTCGCCCGCGATTCCCGGCGAGTCCGCGTTGACGTAGAGCCGCCCGCCATCCAGCGCCGTGGTGGTGAGGTAGTCGGTCATCGCCTGCTCGTCCTTCAGGTACATCTCCTGCTTGCCGCGCTTGATCTTGTAGAGCGGCGGCTGGGCGATGAAGACGTGGCCGCGCTCGATCAGCTCCGGCATCTGGCGGAAGAAGAAGGTCAGCAGCAACGTGCGGATATGCGAGCCGTCGACGTCGGCATCGGTCATGATGATGATCGAGTGGTAACGCAGCTTGTCCGGGTTGAACTCCTCGCGCCCGATGCCGCAGCCCAGTGCGGTGATCAGGGTGCCCACCTCGGCGGAAGAGAGCATCTTGTCGAAGCGCGCCTTCTCGACGTTGAGAATCTTGCCCTTCAGCGGCAGGATCGCCTGGGTGCGGCGATCGCGACCCTGCTTGGCGCTGCCGCCGGCGGAGTCGCCCTCCACCAGGTAGAGTTCGGAGAGGCCGGGGTCCTTCTCCTGGCAGTCGGCCAGCTTGCCGGGGAGCCCTGCGATATCCAGCGCGCCCTTGCGCCGCGTCATGTCGCGGGCCTTGCGGGCGGCTTCGCGGGCACGGGCGGCATCGATCATCTTGCTGACGATCGCCTTGGCCTCGTTGGGATGCTCGATCAGGTAGTCGGAGAACTGACGGCTCAGTTCCTGATCCACCGCTGTCTTCACCTCGGAAGAGACCAGCTTGTCCTTGGTCTGCGACGAGAACTTGGGATCCGGCACCTTGACCGAGATGATCGCGGTGAGACCTTCGCGGGCATCGTCGCCGGCGGTCGCCACCTTGGCCTTCTTCTGGATATCTTCCGCCTCGATGTAACTATTGAGGGTGCGCGTCAGCGCCGCGCGGAAGCCTGCCATGTGGGTGCCGCCGTCACGCTGCGGGATATTGTTGGTGTAGCAGAACACGTTCTCGGTGAAGGTGTCGTTCCACTGCATCGCCACTTCCACGGCGATACCGTCTTCGCGCTGGATCTCGAAGTGAAAGACCGGGTTGATCGTGGTGCGATTGGTGTTGAGGTGATCGACGAACGCCTTGAGGCCACCTTCATAGTGGAACAGCTCCTCGCGACCGTCGCGCTCGTCGACCAGCCGGATGGCGACGCCGGAGTTCAGGAACGACAGCTCGCGCAGGCGCTTGGCGAGAATGTCGTAATGGAACTCGATATTGGCGAAGGTGTCGCTGGACGGCTTGAAGCTGATCTGGGTACCGGACTTCTCGGTATCGCCGACCACGGTCAGCGGCGCCTGCGGCACGCCGTGGTGATAGATCTGTTCGTGAACCTGGTTGTTGCGCCAGATGGTCAGCTTGAGCTGTTCCGAAAGCGCATTGACCACCGAGACCCCGACGCCGTGCAGACCGCCGGACACCTTGTAGGAGTTGTCGTCGAACTTCCCGCCGGCGTGGAGCACGGTCATGATGACCTCGGCCGCGGAGACGCCCTCGGCGTGGATGTCGGTGGGAATGCCGCGGCCGTCGTCGGAGACGGTCACCGACTCGTCCGGATGGATGACGATGCGGATCTCGCTGCAATGACCGGCCAGCGCTTCGTCGATGGAGTTGTCGACGATCTCGAACACCATGTGGTGCAGCCCGGTGCCGTCATCGGTATCGCCGATGTACATGCCGGGACGCTTGCGCACCGCGTCCAATCCCTTGAGGACCTTGATGCTCGATGAATCGTAGGCCTGTTCGCTCATTGCTCACTCCATGGTGAAATCATTCCGAATGCAGCCGCCCGCCGGCCAGTTTCGATGCCACGACATCCGTTTGTGGCTGCCAGACGTCGGCCAGCGCCTCGCGATCGACGCTGGTGATGAAGACCTGACAGTTGAGCCGCTCCAACCACTGGCAGAAGATCCGCCGATGATCGCCGTCGAGCTCCGCCGGCAGGTCGTCGATCAGGTAAAGGCAGGTGCCTCCCGTCAACTGCTCGAGCAGGCGCCCCTGGGCCAGTTTCAGCGCGCTGACCACCAGCTTCTGCTGGCCGCGCGACAGCACCTCCACCGCAGGGTGGCGGCCGACGCGGATGCGCAGGTCGGCACGCTGTGGTCCCTGCTGGGTGAAGCCCATCTGGCGATCGGTATCGCGCCCGGCCTCGAACACCTCTAGCAGGGCGCGCTGCCGATCCCAGCCCCGCGAGTAGCGCAGCGTCAGATCCGGCAGTGGCAGCAGTGCCGCCAGGGTCTCTTCGAACACCGGCACGAAGCGCGTCATGTAGCTCGCGCGCAGCCCGTCCAGACGCTCGCTCCAGTGGGCGAGTTCACGCTCCCAGACATGTATCGACTGGACGTCGATTCTATCATGTCTGAGCAGGGCATTCCGATGTTTCAAGGCCCTTCTGACACGCTTCCAGCTGTCCAGGAACTCCCGCTCTGCATGGAACACGCCCCAGTCGAGGAACTCGCGCCGGGCGGCCGGCGAGCCTTCGAGAAGACGGAAGGCATCGGGGTTGATCAACTGCAGCGGCAGCGCCTCGGCCAACTGGGTGATCCGCGCGGCGCGTTCGCCATTGACCCGCAGCTCGAGTTCGGCGCTATCGCGGCGGCGGCGTACCCCGACCGGCAGTGGCGGATCGCCGGCCACCCGCCCGAACAGCGTCACCTCGTCGGCATCGTGGTCGATCAGCGACTTGAGCTTCTGGGTCCGGAACGAACGCGCCATGCCGAGCACGTGGATGCCCTCCAGCAGCGACGTCTTGCCGCTGCCGTTGGGCCCGGTGATCAGATTGATGTGCGGCCCGGGCGTCATCTCGAGGAGATCCAGATTGCGCAGGCCGTGGAAACTCAACCGATCGAGCGGCATGGCACGTGACAACTCATGGCAAGAGACGAGAGGAAACGCCCGGACCGCGGGCAGCGTGGAAAGAAGCACCCGAACATTTAACCGCCGAGATGGAAGAAGTTGGCGAGCGACGATCAGGCGCGGCAAAAATCGGCGAACCAGCGGAGCTTATGTGGGTATAAGTGAGCAAGGTTCGCCGGTTTTTAACAAAGCATGATCGAGCGCAGCCACTTCCTGCACTCAGAGGCGCATCGGCATGACGACGTAGCGCGCATCCCCACCGCCCGGCTCTTCCATCAGCGCCGAACTGTTGGCGTCGGAGAGCGTCATCTGCATGCGGTCGGCATCCAGCACGTTGAGCACGTCGATCAGATAGCCGACGTTGAAGCCGATCTCCAGCGCGTCGCCCGAGTACTCGATGCTGACGTTCTCCTCGGCCTCTTCCTGCTCGGGATTGTTGGCCATCACCTTGAGGTTGTTCTCCTCGAGGTGCAGGCGCACGCCGCGGTACTTCTCGTTGGAGAGGATCGCCGTACGTGCCAGGTTCTGGCGCAGCTCGCCGCGCTCGGCGATGAAGACCTTGTCGCCGCCCTTGGGGATGACCCGGTCGTAGTCGGGGAACTTGCCGTCGACCAGCTTGGAAGTGAAGGTGAACTCGCCGGTGTTGGCGCGGATGTGGTTGGAACCCAGCATCAGTTCGACCGGCTCGTCGCTGCCGTCGAGCAGACGCGTCAGCTCCAGTACGCCCTTGCGCGGCACGATCAGCTTGCGCGACGCCTCCATCTCGATGTCGGCGCTGCGCTCGCAGACCGCCAGGCGGTGGCCGTCGGTGGCGACCGTGCGCACCAGGTGGTTGGCCAGCTCCAGCAGCATGCCGTTGAGGTAGTAGCGCACGTCCTGCTGGGCCATGGCGAACGAGGTCGCATCGATCAGATACTTCAGCGTGCCGCGCGGCAGCGACAGCGTGGTGTCGTTCTGACCGTCTTCGATATTGGGGAATTCGGCCACCGGCAGCGTGGAGAGCGTAAAGCGCGAACGCCCGGCGCGCAGCACGACGCGGCCGTCCTCCAGCGAGAAGCTGATGTCGGACTGGTCCGGCAGCGACTTGCAGATATCCATCAGCTTGCGCGCGGGCACCGTGACGGAGCCTGGCTCGTCCACCAGCGCCGGCGTGGCACGGCCGATCAATTCCACCTCGAGATCGGTACCGGTCAGTGCCAGTTGTTCGTTCTGGACTTCGATCAGCACATTGGAGAGCACCGGCAGCGTCTGGCGGCGCTCGACCACCCCGGCCACCAGCGTCAGCGGGCGCAGCAGGGCTTCGCGAGAGATGGAAAATTTCATTGGGGCTCCGTTGTTGGTTCAATAAGCCTGAAGTTGAATCCGGTAACCGGTGGATCGCTTTGAGTCATGGGACGGACGAGGAAAACCGTCGGGCCGCGCCGTCCCATTCTTGCCGTGCCGGGCGTCGCTAGCAATCCCCGCGGCCAGGGAATTCGCCCCACGTCGACTCAACTGGTCAGCAATCGCATCAGATTCTTGTAGTCCTCGCGGATATCCGCGCTCTCTTCCTTGAGCGCCACGACCTTGCGACAGGCGTGCAGCACCGTCGTGTGGTCGCGGCCGCCGAAGGCGTCGCCGATCTCGGGCAAGCTGTGGTTGGTCAGCTCCTTGGCCAGCGCCATCGCCACCTGGCGCGGCCGCGCCACCGAACGTGAGCGGCGTTTGGAGAGCAGGTCGGCCAGCTTGATCTTGTAGTACTCCGCCACCGTACGCTGGATGTTCTCGATCCCGACCTGCTTGTCCTGCAGCGCCAGCAGATCCTTGAGCGACTCGCGGATGAAATCCTGGGTGATCGGCTTGCCCATGAAGTGGGAGTCGGCGATCACCTTCTTGAGCGCCCCTTCCAGCTCGCGCACGTTGGAGCGGATCTTCTGGGCGATAAAGAACGCCGCATCGTGGGGCAGATCGACCTCGGCCTGATCCGCCTTCTTCATCAGTATCGCCACTCGGGTTTCGAGTTCCGGCGGCTCGATCGCCACCGTCAGCCCCCAGCCGAAGCGCGACTTCAGCCGCTCCTCGACGCCGCTGATCTCCTTGGGATAGCGATCCGAGGTCAGGATCATCTGCTGCCCGCCTTCCAGCAAGGCGTTGAACGTGTGGAAGAACTCCTCCTGGGAGCGCTCCTTGCCGGCAAAGAACTGGATATCGTCGATCAGCAGCGCATCGACGCTACGATAGAAACGCTTGAAATCATTGATCGCGTTGAGCTGCAGCGCCTTGACCATGTCGGCGACGAAGCGCTCCGAGTGGAGATAGACCACCTTGGCGTTGTCCCTGAGACCCGCGAGATGGTTGCCCACGGCATGCATCAGGTGGGTCTTGCCCAGCCCCACGCCTCCGTAGAGGAACAGTGGATTGTAGGCCCCGCCGGGGTTCTCGGAGACCTGACGCGAGGCGGCCCGCGCCAGCTGGTTCGACTTGCCCTCGACGAAGGTTTCGAAGGTGAAGTTGGGATTGAGTCCGCTGCCGTGCTTGAGACTCCCCTCGACCTGCACCTGGCGCTCGTTGCTGCGTCGCCCGCCCTCCTCGCGCTCACGCGTTCGATCGAGCTGCTTCTCCTCGGCCGCCTCGTTCGAGCGCGGGCTCGTCTGTACCCCCGGCGCCGTGGATCGCTGAGGCTGGCGACTCGGGGCGGAAACCGGCGCCCCCAGGTCTCGCGGCGACACCGCTGCGGCCCGCCGGCTCCCCACCGTCAGGTGGACCTTGGGAGGCTTGCTGCTGGAGGCAACTTCGCGCAACAGTTCGTTGATCCGCTTCAGGTACTTGTCGCTGACCCAATCACGGACGAAGCGATTGGGGGCCAGCAGACAGAGTTCGTCCACTTCGCCGTCCTCCGCCTGCAGAGGACGAATCCAGGTGTTGAATTGCTGAGAGCTCAACTCATCCTGCAGCGAGTTCAGACATTGTTGCCAGAGAGCGACAGACACACGACCTCACCGAACGTTGAGAGAAAGAGAATGGAAAAAACGGCCGCACATTGTAGCGTCGGCCTGTCAGGTTATCCACACGAAGTCGACTTTCCAACGATTGTGGATAAGTTGCCTCGCACGGCAGCCAATGCTGTGGATGGCCAGGGTAATTGACGTGGAAAAAGGGGTAGGAACGAGCTCGCCGCCCGGCTGGCGATCCTCACCCTATGCACGGGTCGTGCGCAACTTCCCCACAACCTGAAAATCATATCAACTCAATGAAATATAATGGTTTAATAGGGTTATCCACAAAGGTTATCCCCACCGTTAACCACATGGTGTGATTGACACTCTCGAGGAACTTCGATCTCACTCCCGGATCCGGTGGCCGGCATCGCCACGGAAATCGTCGATGCCCGCCCACGTCACCGCGCTCCAGCCAGAGGCGCGACGGTCGGGGATTCACTCACAACGGGGTGTGGATAATTCACGGAAAAATTGCACCCGAACCGCGGATTCACTAGAATTCCCGCTCTTGAGTCGAGTGAGCCCGCTTCCCGCAAACGCGTCGGGCATCCCGCTTCAACCAGTTTTCTTTAGAAATCAACTAATTGGGAATCAGTAGCTATGAAACGCACCTTCCAGCCCAGCGTTCTGAAGCGTAAGCGCGTCCACGGTTTTCGCGCCCGCATGGCCACCAAGAACGGCCGCCAGGTCATTGCCCGTCGCCGTGCCAAAGGCCGCAAACGCCTGAGCGCCTGATCGGACGCCGGGTGTCCGATCAGCGTTTTCCCCGGCAACTGCGGTTGCTGAATGCCGGGGACTACAAGCACGTCTTCGACCACGCTCCCTACAAGGTCCATGGTAAAGGATTGCTGGCGTTGGCCCGACCCAACGCGTTGGGCCATCCACGGATCGGGTTGATCTTCAGCAAGAAGAACGTGCGCCGTGCCGTCGACCGCAATCGTCTCAAGCGCCTCGTGCGCGAGTCCATTCGCCATCAACAGCATCGTTTACCGGCAGTGGATATCGTCATACTCGCGCGACGAGGGGTACATGAGCTGGACAACGCCAGCGTCGCCCGCCAGCTCGATGGCATGTGGCGACGTCTGGAGAAGTCCGCTCGCCAGATGCGTCAAGACGTTTCGTCTTCCTGATCGGACATCCCCGCGCCAAAGGCCGGGGAGCACCGGCGTACTTCGCCGGTCGATCGCCGATGCCCGGCGCCCACCGACCCATTCCCTTACCGGGCAGACCCCTATATGGATTTGAAACGACTCCTTTTCGTGATTCCGTTGGCCGTGCTGGCCTACCTGCTGATCATGCAGTGGAATCAGGACTACGGTCAGCATGTCGTGAACAACCCGGCGCCGGAGATGGCCGCTTCATCGGGTAACGGCGATGACGGCGAGGGCAGCGCCCTGTCCGCGCCGACGGACAGCAGCGGCAATGCCAAGCCGATTCAGGACGACATGCCTGCCGGCGCCGATCCGGCCAAAGGCAGCAACCTGATCCAGGTTCAGAGCGACGTGCTGGACCTGCGCATCAATCCCAACGGCGGCGATATCGTCTACGCTGCGCTGTTCGGTCATGACCAGGCGCTCGACTCCGACACGCCCTTCGTTCTGCTCAGCGACAACAACGTGCGCAGCTACGTGGCCAAGTCGGGGCTGCAGATCGAGGGCCACTCCGGCCGGATCCCGTTCACCGCCGACCAGAACAGCTACCAGCTCAGCGAAGGTGAAGACTCGATCAATGTCGACCTGCATGGCAGCGTCAACGGCGTCGATATCGTCAAGCGCTTCGTCATCAAGCGTGACGACTACGCGGTCAAGGTCGAATACCTGATCGACAACGAGAGCCAGCAACCGGTCACCGCCCGCTTCATCGGCCAGTTGGCCCGCGATCAGAGTCCCGACCCAACCAGCGGCCAGGGCGTCGGCATGCACTCGTTCCTGGGCGCCGCGTTCTCCTCGCCGGACGAGAAGTACAGCAAGGTCGACTTCGAGGATATCCGCAAGGGCAACTTCCAGAACCGCGACGTGAAAGGTGGCTGGGTCGCGATGATCCAGCACTACTTCACCTCCGCCTGGGTGCCGAATCCCGACCAGCAGAACCTCTACTACGGCAACGTCGACAATCGCGACCGCACCGTCGCCGCCTTTGCCGGACCCAACCGGACCATCGAACCCGGCCAGCAGGCGACGCTCGCCGCCACCCTGTTCGTGGGCCCGAAGGTCCAGGACCGTCTCGAGGCGGTGGCACCGAACCTGGAGCTGACCGTCGACTTCGGCTGGCTATGGTTCCTGGCCAACCCGCTGTTCTGGCTGCTGGAGAAGATCCATGGCCTGATCGGCAACTGGGGCTGGTCCATCGTCCTGCTGACCGTCTGCGTCAAGATCGTGCTGTTCCCGCTCGCCGCCAAGGCCTACAAGTCGATGGCGCGGATGCGCAAGATGGGCCCGGAGATGAAACGGCTCAAGGAGCAGTACGGCGACGATCGCCAGCGCATGTCGCAGGAGATGATGAAGTTCTACCAGAAGGAGAAGATCAATCCTCTGGGAGGCTGCCTGCCGATGGTCATTCAGATGCCGGTGTTCATCGCGCTCTACTGGATGCTGATGGAGTCGGTCGAACTGCGCCACGCGCCGTTCATGCTGTGGATCAACGATCTCTCGGCCAAGGACCCGTACTTCATCCTGCCGATCATCATGGGCGGCACCATGCTGTTGCAGCAGTTCCTGAATCCGACCCCGCCGGACCCGATGCAGGCGAAGATCATGAAGATGCTGCCGGTCGTCTTCACCTTCTTCTTCCTGTGGTTCCCGGCCGGCCTGGTGATCTACTGGATCGTGAACAACTCGATTTCGATCCTGCAGCAGTGGTTCATCACCAACAAGGTGCTCAAGGAGGATGCCGGCAACGGCAAGGCCGTGAAAGCCAAGGGCTGACACGGATCTCCCCCGCACCTCCAGACCCCCGCCCCGGCGGGGGTCTGGCGTTTCAGGATCTGGCTTTTCAGCGCTGGCATTCCACGGAGCGCCCCCGGACAATGCCTGCCAAGTCGGCCACGACATCGATTCTCGGAGAAGCTCATGAACGCGCCGCCCCCCTCCACCAACGCGCCGCTCTACCGCCAGGACACCATCGCGGCCCTGGCCACGCCGCCCGGGCGCGGCGGCGTCGGCATCGTCCGCGTTTCGGGGCCGTCGGCAAAGGCCCTGGCGGAGCGCATTCTCGGGCATCATCCGACGCCGCGTTACGCTCATTACGGGCCGTTCCACGGCGATGGTAGCGTCATCGACGAAGGCATCGCCCTCTACTTCCCCGGCCCCCACTCCTTCACCGGCGAGGACGTGCTGGAGCTTCAGGGCCACGGCGGTCCGGTACTGATGGACATGCTGCTGGAGCGCTGCGTGCAACTGGGCGCACGGCTGGCCCGGCCGGGCGAATTCTCGGAGCGCGCCTTCCTCAACGACAAGCTCGACCTGGCCCAGGCCGAGGCGATCGCCGACCTGATCGACGCCAGCTCACGGGCCGCGGCGGAAAATGCGCTGCGTTCGCTACAGGGCGAATTCTCGCAGCGCGTCTCGCAGCTGGTCAGCGAGTTGATCCAGCTGCGTCTCTACGTCGAAGCCGCCATCGACTTCCCCGAGGAGGAGATCGACTTCCTCGCCGACGGCGTGGTCGCCGCCAGGCTGGCAACGCTGCGCCAGACGCTGGAAACCGTCCGTGCCGCCGCCAATCAGGGTTCGCTGATGCGCGAGGGCATGAACGTGGTGATCGCCGGGCGACCCAACGCCGGCAAGTCGAGCCTGCTCAACCGGCTCACCGAGCGCGACAGCGCCATCGTCACCGAGATCGAGGGAACCACCCGCGATGTGCTGCGCGAGCATATCCATCTCGACGGCATGCCACTGCACGTGATCGATACCGCCGGCCTGCGCGACACGCCGGATGCCGTGGAAAGGATCGGCGTCCAGCGCGCCTGGGCGGAGATCGAGAAGGCGGATCGGGTGCTGCTGCTGGTCGACGGACGCGAGACGGCGTCGCTCGACCCCGTGAAGATCTGGCCGGAATTCGTCGAGCGCCTGCCCGACCCCGGCCGATTGACCCTGGTGCGCAACAAGATCGATCAGAGCGGCGAAGGCAGCGACGTCGACTTGTCCACAACGCCTCCGGTGATCCGAATCTCGGCGGAGACCGGTGCAGGTGTGGATAACCTGAAAGCGCATCTCAAGGCGGTGATGGGCTTCGACGCCACCACCGAAGGCCGCTTCTCCGCCCGCCGACGCCATCTCGACGCTCTCGAACGGGCGGCCCAGGCACTGGCCAACGGCACTGCCCAGCTCGAGGGCGCCGCCGCCGGCGAACTGCTGGCCGAGGATCTGCGCGACGCCCAGCAGTCGCTCAACGAGATCACCGGCGAGTTCACCGCCGACGACCTGCTCGGCGAAATCTTCGGCAGCTTCTGCATCGGCAAGTAAAACGGCAAGTGAGCCGAATGGAGGCCATATATGGCTCATTTTTTGAGCCGAATAGGCTTACCGGGATTTTCGCCAGCGGCCGGGCCAGATGTCTCAGGCCAGGCGCCTGGGTCGGCACCCCTCGCTCGCCTGCTCGCCCACCATTTCACCTACCCGCGCCACCGCCCGGGCGATCGCGACGTCGAACACGGCGTGGTTGAGACGCAAGCAGTGACGGTACTTGCCGGTGGCGGAGAACATCACACCGGGGGCGATACGAATCTCCTCCGCCATCAGCCGCTCGTTGAGCGCGACGGTGTCGATATCCCCCTCGCACTGCAGCCATAGCATGAAGCCCCCGGCCGGGTAGCTGACCCGGGTCGAGGCCGGAAAGGCGTCGGCGATCACGTCCAGCATCAGGTTGCGATTGCGCTGATACTGGGCCCGCATCCGGCGCAGGTGCGGATCGTGGTGCCCCTCGCGGATGAACTCCGCCACCGCCATCTGCCCGTGGGTGGCGGTGGCGCCGGTACCGACGTACTTCATGTGCAGCGCCCGCTCGTGATAGCGGCCAGGCACGATCCAACCGATGCGCAGCCCCGGGGCCAGGGTCTTGGAAAACGAACTGCACAACAGCACCCGACCATCCTCGTCGAACGACTTGATCGTCGCCGGCCGTGGAAAGGCGTAGCTGAGATCGCCGTAGACGTCGTCTTCGATGATCGCCACATCGAAGCGCTGCGCCAGGGCGTAGAGCGCTCGCTTGCGTTCGAGCGACAGCGTATAGCCCAGCGGATTGTTGCAGGTCGGCGTCACCTGGATGGCCCGGATCGGCCACTGCTCCAGGGCCAGCTCCAGCGCCTCCAGGCTGATCCCGGTGTCGGGATCGGTGGGGATCTCCATCGCCTTCATGCCGTAGGCGCGAATCGACTGCAGCGCACCATAGAAGCTCGGCGAATCCACCGCGATGATGCCGCCGGGCTCGCACACCGCGCGCATGGCGATCGAGATCGCCTCGTGACAGCCGGTGGTGACCACGATGTCGTCGGGGTGCAGCCGGCAGCCGTGACCGGTCGCGAGTCGCGCGATCTGCTCGCGCAGTTCGGGACGGCCATGCAGCGTATCGTAGTTGAGCCCGATCAGATCCTGACGCCGGCTGACGCGGGACAGCGCCCGCAGCAGCGGCTTGAGCGTCGGCGCATCGATGTCCGGCATCCCGCGGCCCAGATTGTGCATGCTGGCATCCGGCAGCACGCAGGTGCCCTCACGGACCTGCTCCCACTGGGAGACTTCCACTGGCCGCTGCGCCGTTCGACCGGCCGGTGGCGGCAGCGGCCGCTCCCGCTGCGGCGAGACGAAGTAGCCCGACTTGGGTCGCGCCTCGATCAGTTGGGCATCTTCCAACTGGTGGTAAGCGTGCTGCACGGTGGATAGGCTGACGCCATGCGAAGCCGCCAGCGCCCGGACCGAAGGCAACCGATCGGCGGGTCGGTAATAGCCCGTCTGGATACGCTCGCGCAGATGATCGGCCAGTCGTTCGTAGCGGTGCATGGAACCTCCGGGGGCTTTTTCCTCATTGTGTATGCTCATGACCGTCGCTTCACGATACAGATGACGGCGAAGTCGGGCATACAGATGACCTTATCGGGTTTCTGTATCTTTGGTATCGTATTTTTCTGGATCTGTATGGCATGGCCTCCCCCACCGTAACCTGAACCCATCGTTCAGCGACCGGGAGTCGTCCCATGCGCCTTGCCCTTCTCTCCTCACTCTCCCTGACCTTCAGCCGCTGGAAGCCGACACGGTCCTCCTCAAGCGTCTGTCCAGACACGGCACCGTCCGTCGAACGTCGCAGCTATCGCCTGGGCCCTTGGCAGCGCTGGCGAACGCGTCAGCAGCTGGCACAACTGGATGCACGACAGCTGGCGGATATCGGATTGACGCGAGCCCAGGTCGATAGGGAGGTCCGTCAAGCCTTCTGGCGCTGAGTCCTGCAAGCGCTCGTATGAATAACGCGCCTTCCCGCCCTCGATCGGCACGTCCGGCCACCAGCGAGCGCTATACTGGCCGCACTGCGAACGTTCAGGACGAGGCGAGACGATGTCGGAAGTGGTCAACGACGACGAGGGGATACGGCACGGCGAATACAAGGTGCCGGGCGGGAAACTGCTGGTGGCGGATGTCACGGTCCGCGACGGGCGACTGGCGTCGGTGCAGCTGTCCGGGGATTTCTTCCTCGAGCCCGACACCGCGCTAGAAGCGATCGACCGCGCTCTCGAGGGCGCCCCGGTCGATGCCGCTGCCGACACCCTGATCGCCACGATCCAATCCGCGCTGCCACCGCAGACCGAGATGGTCGGGCTCTCCGTGCCGGCCATCGCCACCGTGATACGACGCGCGCTCTTGCGGACCTCGGACTGGCAGGATCACCAATTCGGCCTGATTCACCGCGCGCCGGAATCGCCGCTGCTGCACATGGCGCTGGACGAGGTGCTGGCCAGTGAGGTGGCCGAGGGCCGCCGCGGCCCGACACTGCGCGTCTGGGAGTGGGACCGCGCCGCCATCATCATCGGCGTGTTCCAGTCGCTGGCCAACGAAGTCGACAGCGATGCGGCTGCCGCTGAAGGTATCGAGGTGGTCAGGCGCATCAGCGGCGGCGGCGCCATGTTCGTCGAGCCGGGCAATACCATCACCTGGTCGCTGATCGTACCGGAAACCCTCGTCCAGGGGCTCACCTTCGTCGAAAGCTACGCCTTTCTCGACGACTGGGTGATCCAGGCGCTGGGCGACATGGGCATCAAGGCCTGGTACGTGCCGATCAACGACATCACCTCCCCGGGCGGCAAGATCGCCGGCGCCGCCCAGAAACGGATCAATGGCGCCGTTCTGCATCACGTCACCATGGCCTACGACATCGATGCCGACAAACTGACCCGCGTGCTGCGGATCGGGCGCGAGAAACTCTCCGACAAGGGCACCGCCAGTGCCGGCAAGCGGGTCGATCCGCTCAGGCGCCAGACCGGTCTCGAGCGCGAGACGATCATCCAGCGCATGATCGACTCGTTCGCCGCGCGCTTTACCCTGGTGCCGGCGTCACTCACCCTGGACGAGCTGGAACGGGCAAATGCCCTGGCCAACGACAAATTCTCCAGCGCTACCTGGTTGCGACGCGTTCCCTGACGCAACAAGGCGGTTTCGCCCACGACTGCTAAGCTGAATCGGGTCAGCCGTTGTGCACCCTGGGAGTGCACAGCATCGAATAAGTTCGGTTATGGTTGTGGTCGTGATTCGATAATATCATCTTATAATAATGACGATTTTTGCAATCGTCCGCCCCTTCGGCACGCTTACTGCATGGATTGATTGGAGCGATGGCAAGGAGAAGGCTATGTGGTCGTTACTGCGACCCATTCGTGCGTTGCTGGGGAGCGTGGCGCTACTGCTGCTCGGCAACGGTCTGATCAATACCCTGTTGACACTGCGTGGCGCCGACGAAGGCTTCTCGACCAGCCTGATCGGCATCATCATGTCTGGCTACTTCATCGGCTTCATTGGCGGCACCTGGATCAGCGGCCGGCTGATCAAACGCATGGGTCACATCCGCACCTTCGCCTTCTGTGCCGGGCTCTGCGCCTCGGCTGCGCTGCTTCACCTGATATTCATCAACCCCTGGGTGTGGCTGGGCCTGCGGGTGATCTATGGGCTCTCCTTCATCACCCTGATGACGGTGATCGAAAGCTGGCTCAACAGCCAGGCTGCCAGCCACCAGCGGGGCCGGGTCTTCGCGATCTACATGGTGGTCAATCTGGGGGCGCTGGCCATCGCCCAGCAGATCCTGCGCCTGGATAGCCCGGACGGCTTTCTGCTGTTCGCGCTGACGTCGATCCTGATCAGTTGGGCGCTGTTGCCGATCACGATCACCAAGCGCAGCCAGCCCGTCATCCCCGCCCGCCCCAAGAGCAGCCTCAAGGCGCTGTTGGGATTCGCCCCGCTGGCCGTTGCCGCCTCGATGATGTCCGGCCTGGCGATGGGGGCTTTCTGGACGATGACACCGGTGTATGCGCGCAGTGTCGGCTTCGACGTCGCCGGGGTCGGCGTGGTGATGAGCTGCGCCATCGTCGGCGGCGCCCTGCTGCAGATACCGATCGGCCGCTTCTCCGATACCCATGATCGCCCCCGGGTCATGACCTGTGTGGTGATCCTGGCTGCGATCGCCGCTGCCGCCATGCCCTTCGCCCCCAACCAGATGGCGCTACTCGGGCTATATTTCATCTGGGGCGGACTGTCGTTCTCGATCTACCCGATCGCCGTGGCCCAGTTGATCGATCAGCTGCATCCCGACGAAATCGTCGCCGGTTCAGCTGATATGCTGGTGGTACAAGGTGCCGGCAGTGCCGTCGCGCCGATTCTGGCCGGAGTGATCATGCATAACGTCGGCAATCAGGGATTGCCGCTCTATATCGCCGCCGTCATGGCGATGCTCGCGGGCTACGCCATCTACCGCCGACGTCGTGTCTCGGTGCTGGTCAGCGGCGATACGGCCCATTTCGAACCCATGACACCCACCAGCAGCCAAGCCCTGGAGATGATGTACGACGACGTACAGAAGGATCTGTTCGCCGACCCCAGTTTCTACGAAGAGCACGAACGCCAGCGAATCGTCGAGATGGCCGGCAAGACTTGACCCGAATCCAGGGCCTGTCGCCGTTGCCTGCACGGCCGCGCCGAAACGGCAACAGCCCCTGGCCAACGTCACTCGACGAACGCGCGGACCGCTCGCGCAGGGAAAATCGTCCCGGTCCTCAGAGGCCGGACAGGAGGAAAACATGCTACTTGCAACCGATCTCGACGGCACCTTTCTGGGCGGCGACTCCGAAGCCCGCCTGAGCCTCTACCAGACCATCGCCGCGCACCCGGACATCGAGCTGGCCTACATCAGCGGCCGCAGCCTGGAAGCGATCCTGCCGCTGCTGTCCGACCCGACGCTGCCGCAGCCGGACTACATCGTCGCCGATGTCGGCGCCAGCCTCTATCTGGGTGACAGTCTGCAACCGATCCAGCCGCTGCAGAACGAGATCGACTCCCGCTGGCCCGGCGAATCCCGGATCGCCAGCGCGATGCAACGCTTTCCCGACGTGGTGCGCCAGGACGAACCACAGCTGCGGCGCTGCTCCTATTACTGCCCGCCAGAGCGGGCCACGGACGAGGCCCTGGTCGCCCTGGCCCGGGAACTGGACTGCGAGATGCTCTACTCGGCCGAGCGCTATCTCGATTTCCTGCCGAAAGGCGTCAACAAGGGCAGCAGCCTGCGCAAGCTGGTCGAATGGCTCGGGATCGACGAAGAGGAAGTGCTGGTGGCCGGCGATACCATGAACGATCTCGCCATGCTCACCGCCGGTTTCAAGTCCGTCTGCGTCGGCGGATCCGAACCCAAGCTGCTCGAACGGACCCAGAACCAGACGCGGGTGATGCACGCCGAGAACACCGGCTGCGCCGGCATCATCGAAGCGTTTGCCCACTTCGGCTTTCTCGGCGCCCACGGCGTGGCGGCGGAGAACCGCCGCGACGAAACCCAGACCGGCAAGGCCGAGCTGGTGATGGTCTACCACCGCCTGCCTTACGAGGAGTACCGGGTCGACGGCAAGATCCAGCGCCGCCGTCCGACCTCGCCCAACGGCATCATCCCGACGCTGTTGAGCTTCTTCGCCGACCAGCGCGGGTCGTGGATCGCGTGGTCGATCTACGAGGAGGAGGACGAGGAGAAGTTCGTCACCCACACCAGCGTCGATGCCAAGCAGTACCCGCTGCTGACGGCTGCCCGCGTCCCGCTGACCAAGGTCCAGGTCGACACCTTCTACAAGCGCTTCTCCAAGGAAGCCTTCTGGCCGACCTTGCACACCTTCTGGGAGCGTGCGCATTTCCGCGAGGACGATTGGGAAGTCTACTGCGAGGTCAACCGCGCCTTCGCCGAACGCACCGCCGAGGAGGCCGCCGAGGGCGCGCTGATCTGGATTCACGATTACAACCTGTGGATGGTGCCGGCCTATCTTCGCGAGATGCGTCCCGATCTGCGTATCGCCTTCTTCCATCACACCTATTTTCCTTCGGCGGACGTGTTCAACGTGCTGCCGTGGCGCCGCGAGATCATCGGCAGCCTGTTGCAGTGCGACTATGTCGCCTTTCACATTCCGCGCCAGGTCGAGAACTTCGTCGACGTCGCCCGCGGTGTCGTCCCGCTGACCACGCTGTCCCGCCAGGGCTGCGCGCCGCGCTTCCTGACCTACGGCTGCGCGGTGGGACTCGAGACCATGACCACGGCGGTCGATACCGGCTCGCGCGTGGTGCGGCTCGGCGCGCACCCGGTGGGGCTGGATCTCAACCGGATCAGGAACGCCCTCGACCAGGAGGGCGCCAGTTCGCGCATGGCCGAACTGCGGCAGGAGTTCGAGGGCGTCAAGCTGATCCTGTCGGTCGAACGGCTCGATTACACCAAGGGCATTCTCGAAAAGCTCCAGGCCTACGAACTCCTGCTCGACGAGAATCCCGAGCTGCGCGGCAAGGTCACCCTGGTCAGCATCTGCGTGCCCGCCGCACGCGAGATGACCATCTACAACGAGTTGCAGACCCAGATCGAGCAGACCATCGGTCATATCAACGGTCGCTTCGCCGACGTGGGCTGGACGCCGGTCCAGTTCTACTTCCGTGGATTCCCGTTCGAGGAGGTCGTCGCCTGGTACGCCATGGCCGACGTGATGTGGATAACGCCGCTGCGTGACGGCCTCAACCTGGTCGCCAAGGAGTTCGCCGCCACCCAGGGCATGACCCAGGGCTGCGGCGTGCTGGTGCTGTCGGAGTTCGCCGGTGCGGCGGCGGAGTTGAAGGGCGCGATCCTGACCAACCCGCACGACCTTCACGATCTGGCCCGGACCTGCTATCTGGCCCTGAACCTGCCTCGCGCGGAAGCGGAGGCACGCCTGCGCCAGTTGAACGACATCGTCAGCTACAACGACATCCGACGCTGGGGCGACGAATTCATCGCCGCCATCCAGGGCCAGGAACCCGAAGGCACCGAAAGCCCGGCCAATCCCACCACCGATCTGGTCTGACGGGCTAGGGAGGCTAGAGGTAGAGGCTACGGGCTACGGGCTACGGGCTACGGGCTACGAAAGCAGCAGGATGACGGCGCCGGGTGGCGCCGTCAGGTCTCGTCGGTCCACCATTCGCCGTGGTGGCTCCCGCCATCGGCCAGCACCGAGGCCAGCGTGGTGAAAGCCTGGTCGAGCTCGGTGTCGAGTTGCCAGGGCGGGTTGAGCATCAATAAACCGCTGCCGTACATGCCACGCTCGGCGACCGGTTCACGGATTTTCAACTCGCTGCGCCACAGCTTGGGAACGCCGGCCTGTCTCAGCGTATCCAGCAGCAGTCGATGGCGTCCGGCCGGCAGCAGCGGATACCAGACCAACACCACCGCATGCCGCACCTTTCGCACGACTTGAATCAGCGTCTCGGCGACCTCCTGGTATTCGTCTTTCCTCTCGTAGCTGGGATCGATCAACACGCACAAGCGCGGCGTGGAGACCGGCACCAGCTTTACCAGTCCCTTGAGTCCGTCCGCATGTCGGCGCTGCACGCCAGCGTGGGGCGATACCGCCTGATCCGACAAGTGGCGGTGCTCGCCCGGGTGCAGCTCGAACAGCGTCAGCCGGTCCTGGGAGCGCAGCGTCGAACCCAGCCACCAGGGAGAACCGGGGTAGCGACTCAGCTCGGACCGAGACTGCAGTGTCGCCAGTGAGGCCAGCCACTCCCCGATGGGCGACTCGGCGGCAAAGCTGCGACGCCTCTGCCACAGTCGCTCGACACCGTCACGAAACTCGCCAAGCTTCTGCGTCTCCGCCGCAGCCAACGGATAGAGACCGCGGCCGGCATGGGTATCGACGAAGCTGATGGCGGAGGATTTGCGCATCATGGCCGAGACGAGTCGGCTCAGGCCGAGATGCTTGTGAACATCGGCAAAATTGCCGGCGTGATAAGCGTGCTGGTAGGCAAGCATGGCGTCTGTCCATCAAAAAGGGCGCGGCTCCTGGCCACGCCCGGATCCGAGATCGGTACGTTGACCGTCCCGGTAAGGCTGGTCGTCTCAGGACTGCCGGGTCGGCGTCAGGGTGATTTCGACGCGACGATTCTGGGCGCGCCCGGCATCGGTCTCGTTGCTGGCGACCGGGCGTGTTTCGCCGTAGCCGACCGCATTGATCCGGCCGGCTTCGACACCGCCCTGCTCGAGGTAGGTCGCCACCGACTGTGCACGCCGCTCGGAAAGCTTCTGGTTGTAGCTCTCCGATCCGGTGCTGTCGGTGTAACCGGCCACGTTGATGCGGGTTTCCGGGTAGGCGCGCAGCACCGCATTGACGTCGTTGAGGGCCTGACGCGCCGGTGTCTGCAGATCGCTGGAATCGACGTCGAACGTCACGCTGCTCGGCATGTTGAGGATCAGGTTGTTGCCGTCGCGCTCGACGCCGATGCCCGTACCATCCAGGCGATTGCGCAGCTCCTTCTCCTGGGAATCCATGTAGGCACCGACGCCACCGCCGATCGCCGCACCCGCTGCCGCACCGATCAAGGCTCGATCCCGCGTGCTGCTGCCGCCGTCACCGGTGAGCGCCCCGACGACGGCACCCGCCACCGCACCGATACCGGCGCCGCCCCAGGTATTGGTGTTGCCACTACCTTGCTGCTGCTGGGTGTCGGCACCGTTGGAGGCGCAGCCTGCCACCCCGACCGCCACGGCAACCGGAATGGACAACCAGAACGTCTTTTTCATCATCTTCATGCTTGGAGAGCTCCTTGCTTGCCGACCGTCACGCCTCGCCCTGTGGCGAGGTGCGTGACGATGAATCCATCACTGCCCGGCCTTCGCCGGCGGGGAGAGCTACGCCTCCTCGTCGAACAGCGCGAGCAGAT
The DNA here is from genome assembly GCF_937921195.1 of uncultured Salinicola sp. NCBI lineage: Bacteria > Pseudomonadati > Pseudomonadota > Gammaproteobacteria > Oceanospirillales > Halomonadaceae > Salinicola > uncultured Salinicola sp. Next base: position 24,134 of record NZ_CALFQK010000202.1, on the reverse strand, counting down.
CGTTCAAGAATAACAGGCCTTGCGGGGTCGCTTGCAGGCGCGATGGCGAGATCGTCAGCAGACCTTTCCGGCGCGCCGCTTCCAGACGAGGCGTTAGCTCAGACAGCGGTCGCCCGGTATGGTTTTCCCAATCCTCGGCATCGACGCCTGCGGTCAGGCGCAGGGCGTTCATCAGGAACTCCAGCGGCAACGCCGGGCCATCCACCGGCTGACTTCCCGCCACGAATCCCCGCGGATCGTTCATCCGGCGCAGATAGGCTTCCGGCTGCCGCGTCTTCCAGCGCCGCTCGATGCGCCACCGCCCCGCCGGGTCGATGGAGGACAGTTTGCCGTGGGCTCCGGCGCCGATACCCAGATAGTCGCCGAAGCGCCAGTAGTTGAGATTGTGACGCGCCTGCCGCCCCGGCCGGGCGTAGGCGGAAATCTCGTAGCGCGAGAATCCGGCCGACTCGAGCAGGTCATGCCCCGCGTCCTGGATATCCCAGAGCCGTTCCTCATCGGGCAGCGGCGGCGGATGGGAGAAGAACTCGGTGTTGGGCTCCAGCGTCAGCTGGTACCACGACAGATGGGTCGGCTCCAGCGCCAACGCCTGCTCGATATCACCCAGCGCGGCCGCCGGCGTCTGCCCCGGCAGACCGTGCATCAGATCGAGATTGACGTTGTCGAAGCCGGCCTCCCGGGCGCTGATCATGGCACGCCGTGCCTCCCCGCCGCTGTGGATACGTCCCAGCGCCTCGAGCTGCTCGGCGGCAAAACTCTGTACACCGATGGAGAGCCGATTGATCCCCGCGCGGCGGTATCCCTCGAAGCGGGCCTGTTCCACCGTCCCCGGGTTGGCCTCCAGCGTGATTTCGATATTCGGGGCAAAGACGAGACGCTGGCGCAGACCGTCGAACAGGCGCTGGTAGGCCGCGGCGGAGAACAGGCTCGGCGTCCCGCCGCCGATGAAGATGCTGACGATCTCACGACCCTGCACCGTCACCAGATCCTGCTCGAGATCGGTCAGCAAGGCATCGACGTACCGGCTTTCCGGCAGCTCGGCGCCTCGACCCACGCCGTGGGAGTTGAAGTCGCAGTAGGGGCACTTGCGCACGCACCAGGGCACGTGGATATAGAGCGCCAGCGGTGGCAGATCCCTCATTCCCGATGCGATTCCGATGCCCTGAGCTGCGCGACCAGCGCCTGCAGCGCGCGTCCCCGGTGGCTCAACCGATTCTTCTCCTCGGCGCTCAGTTCGGCGACGCTCATGCCTCGCTCGGGAACCCAGAACAGCGGGTCGTAACCGAATCCCCCCTCGCCACGCGGATAGGCCAGGATATCGCCAGGCCAGTCGCACTGGACGATCAGGGGTACCGGGTCGTCCGCATGGCGCAGATAGACCAGCACACACCAGTATCGCGCCGTTCGCTCTCCCTCGGGGACCTCCTTGAGCGCTTCCAGCAGCTTGGCGTTGTTGGCGCTGTCCCGGGACTCGCCACGGTTGGCGTCCTCAGCGTAGCGGGCCGAGTAGATGCCTGGCGCGCCGGCGAGGGCATCGACCGCCAGACCGGAGTCGTCGGCCAGCGCCGGCAGGCCACTGGCACGGGCGGCGGCACGCGCCTTGAGGAGGGCGTTTTCGACGAAGGTCAACCCGGTCTCCTCGACGTCGCTGACACCGAAATCCGACTGCGGCTGGACCTGCAGCCCCAAGGGACCGAGAAGCTGTTGAAATTCAGCCAGCTTTCCGGGGTTGCCACTGGCGACGACCAGATTCTCTACGGACGGGTTCATGGACGAGATTCCTGACAAAAACGTTCATTCTACGGGGCGTGGGATTCGAGGCATAGGCGACCCTGGGCTGGGGAGCCATCAAACACTCATCATATCGGGATGAGAAACCTCAGTAGTTTTCCTGCCGAGGCTTTCGGGTCCTCGCGAGCGAGAGCGTGTTTTTTCTCGAAAAGGAAACATTGTTTCTTAAAAAAACCAGCGACCCACAGTGGATAACAAATTGATTTATTTAACTAAATTAGGGAAATTAAGGGCCGCTTAATTGTCTCTGTCGTGTCACTTTTTGAAAACCTCAATACCCTATATTTACAACGCATGGGTTTTATTAACACTATTGAGCTCCAACAATCACGGACCGGCAGTAGGTTGCTCAGCTAAGGATCACAACGAAAAAGCGCAAAACACTAATTAAAATCCTTCGAAGGGATCAGACCATGAACACTGAACACACCGACATCGTTCTTGTTACGGATTGTAACTCACAGTCCGTACTATTTTTGGATTACATACACCAGAAAACGGGTTGCCGGGTCTCGGCACTCAGTCCACAGGATCGTTTTCCGGTACCCGAGGGCAGTAGGGTACTCGTACTCCTGGATGGAGATCACGTTCAGGAGAAAGACCTACTGGCCTGGAACACCAGAGCCGAGGAGAACGATGCCATCATCCTGTCGGCTTTCAACGTCCGCGACAACAAGCAGGTCATGGAACTGTTGATCGGCATACACCTCCGTGGGGTGTTCTATCGGCAGGACAGCCTCGAACTCATCTGCAAGGGAATCATCAAACTTCTCGGCGGAGAACTCTGGATTTCCAGGCCGCTCTCGGCGATGTTGATCGACTTCTATCGTCGTCAACAGGTCAATACCTATCGGCCCGTGTGCGGTCTGACACGGAGAGAACTGGAGATCGTCACGCTGCTGGTCTCCGGTGCGAGCAATACGGAGATCGCGGAAAAGCTGTTCGTCAGCGAACACACGGTGAAGTCGCACCTTTACAACCTGTTCCGCAAGATCAACGTCCACAACCGCATCCAGGCCACCAACTGGGCACGGCAGAACCTGGGGACGATTCCGGTCATGGCATCGCGCTATGCCAACGGGCGTCGCTGAGGCCACCGGGCGGCCCCTGTCCATTCATCGGGAAGCCAGTGTGACGTGGCTTCCCGATGCCCCTCAGTTCAGCCGCATCCTCTCCTGAATCAGGGAAGCGAGCGTCAGATTGGCGTCCGGTGCGGTGGTGTCGAGATGCACCAGATGGGTCGTCTCGTCACTGGCAAACGGCTCGAACCGCTCCAATTGCCGCTCCAGAATCGACAGGCTTCTCTCCGAGGGTTCTCCGCTGCGCCGGGCGCGTTTGACGATACGAGCCCGTAACGTCGCCCGATCCGCCTCGAAACTCACGATCAGCACGGGAAGTCCCCGCTTTTCCGCCTCGAAACGTAGCCGCTTGCGCTGCTCCAGCAGCAGGCAGGTGGCGTCGATACACGCCGGCAAACCCGCTTCGAGTACCGTGCCCGTCAGCTCGGCCAGGCGGCGATAGGTCTGGTCGGTCGCTTTCTCGCTGTAGACGGCTTCCGCATCGTCGGGTGCCGCGGTGAAATCGAATAGCCGCTTGCGTTCGACATCGGACCGTATCCGCACCCCGCCCAGCCGCCGCACGATCTCCTCGGTGAACCGGCTCTTGCCGCTGCCGGAGACGCCAACCGCCAGGATCAGGTAAGGAAAGCGGAATTCGCTGTACTCCTGGGCCATCGTCAGATAGCGGCGGAAGACATCGATCGGTTCGCCGCCGGGCAGATCGTCCATCACCCCGGCATCGTGGTCCCGTACCAGTTCGATCCGTGCCCGCAGCAGGGCTCGATAGCGCTTGTAGAAATTGAGCAGTCGTACTGCTTGGTAATCCCCGGACAGTTCGAGGTAACGGTTGAGGGCATAGTGGGCGAACTCCCGCTCGCCACGGGCTTCCAGGTCCATGATCAGGAAGGCGAGTTCGCAGGCCACGTCGCACCAGCGCAGACGATCGTTGAACTCGATGCCGTTGAACAGGATCGCCTTGCCCTCGAACCGCACCGCGTTGCCGAGATGGATGTCGCCGTGGCTCTCGCGGATGAAGCCGTCTCTCCAGCGTGATTCCAGGATGGGTTCCAGACGCGCGAAGCTCTCGAGCGTCAACGTCTTCACGCTGGATAGCTGCTCGAGATCCTGGAGCGATTCCAGTAGCGGCTCGATCACGTCGAATTCGTCGACCAGCATCCCATGGATGCTCGGCGGCGATCCCAGCGGATTGTCCCCCGAGGCGCAGGGGGCGGATTCGTGAAGCGCCACCAGCTGGTCGATGAGATCGTCGATCAACTCCGCCGAGAGTTCTCCACTGGCCTGCAGCGAGCTCAACAGATGGCGACTGCTGAACTGGCGCATCTTGACCGCGTATTCGATCGGCGAACTGTCGTCGTTGACTCTGGGTGACTCCTCGGTTCCCGAGATGGCCACGCAGCCGATGTAGAGCGACGGTGCCACGCGACGATTCAGCGCGACCTCCTGTTCGCAGAGGCGACGCCGCTTCTCCAGCGTCGAGAAATCGAGAAAGCTGCCGTAATCCAGCGACTTCTTGATCTTGTAAGCGTAATCACCGGTCGATACCACCCAGGAGATGGGGGTCTCGAACACTTCGACAGCGCCAATCGGGTGATCGAAACAATCACTCTCCTTGAGCGCCTGTATCAGCGTTCGGCTCATGCGTCGTCTCCCTGTCAGTGGCGTTCGCGACTCATTGTTGACGCATGGCGGCGAAGGCGCGCTCGCTGGCCATCAAGGTCGTCTGAATATGGTCATGGGTGTGCGCGCTCGACATGAATCCGGCCTCGAACGCCGATGGCGCCAGGTAGACGCCGGACTCGAGCATGTGCGAGAAGAAATCGCGGAACGCCTGTGCATCGCACGCCATGGTCTGCCCGAAGTTATCGACCCGTTGTTGCGCCGTGAAGAACAGGCCGAACATGCCCCCGGCGCGCTGTGTCATCAGTGCGATACCGGCCTCGTGCGCACGCGCCTCGAGGCCGTCGCAGAGCGTCTCGACCCGGGTGGAGAGCGCCTCGTGAAAACCGGGCTGGCGCACCTTCTCGAGCAGCGTGATGCCGGCCGCCATCGCCAGCGGATTGCCGGACAGCGTGCCGGCCTGGTAAACGGGCCCCAGCGGCGAGATCTGCTCCATGATGTCGCGCTTGCCGCCGAAGGCGCCCACCGGCATGCCGCCGCCGACGATCTTGCCCAGGCAGGTCAGGTCCGGGGTGACGCCGTAGTGCGCCTGGGCCCCGCCCAGCGCCACGCGAAAGCCGGTCATGACCTCGTCGAAGATCAACACGCTGCCGTGGCTGTCGCACACTTCACGCAACGCTTCCAGGAAGCCGGGCTGCGGCGGTATGCAGTTCATGTTGCCGGCCACCGGCTCGACGATGATGCAGGCGATCTGTTCGCCCATGGCCTCGAAGCATTCGTGCACGGCTTCGATGTCGTTGTAGGAGAGCGTGATGGTGTGCTCGGCCAGTGACGCCGGCACGCCGGGCGAACTGGGCTCGCCGTGGGTCAAGGCACCGGAACCGGCTTTCACCAGCAGCGAGTCCGAGTGGCCGTGATAGTTGCCCTCGAACTTGACGATCTTGTCGCGTCCGGTATATCCCCGCGCCAGCCGGATCGCCGACATTGTCGCCTCGGTACCGGAGTTGACCATGCGCACCATGTCGATGGAGGGGATGATCTCGCAGATCAGGTCGGCCATGGTGGTCTCGATCGCCGTCGGCGTCCCGAACGAGAGACCGCTGTCGAGCCGTTCGCGAACGGCATTCAGCACCTCGGGATCGGCATGTCCGGTAATCATCGGCCCCCAGGAGCCCACGTAGTCGATGTAACGTTTACCCTCGACGTCGAACAGGTAGGCGCCCTGGGCCCGCTCGATGAAGACCGGCGGTTGGGACATGCCCTTGAAGGCCCTCACCGGAGAGTTGACGCCGCCCGGGATATGCCGGCAGGCGCGCTCATAGAGTTCGGCGGATGTGGTCATGGTGTTCTCTCCAGCAAAGTTCTACTGACATCGGTCGATGTCGAATTCCGTCGATGACGTCCCGGTGAGGCCGGCATTGAGCTCGCGCACCGCCCGGGCCACATCCGGCATGCCGAAGATGGCATGAACCACGGCCAGTATCTCGGCACCCGCTTGCCGTGCCTCGACGGCGGTGCGGGCATCGATACCCCCAATGGCGACCCGTGGCAACCCCAGATGTGCCACCTCCCCGAGTATCGATAGCGACGCCGGCGCGGCTTCCGGCTTGGTGCGCGAGGCGAAGAAACGCCCGAACGCCAGATAGCTGGCGCCGGCCTCGGCCGCCTGGCGGGCCAGGATCGGTGAGTCGTGACAGGTGGCACCGACGATGGCCCGGTCTCCCAGGCGTCGTCTGGCGGTCGACAGCGGGACATCCTCCTGACCGACGTGCAGCCCGACGACTTCCCCCCAGCGCTGCTGCAGTCGCAGCGCCAGTTCCAGGTCGTCATTGACGATCAGCGGTACCGCGTGACGCTCGCAGAGCGCGGCCAGCGCATCGCTCTGACGCCAGCGGCGGCCCTCGTCCGCGGACTTGTCGCGATACTGCAACAGCGCGATCCCCGCTTCCAGTGCCGCTTCGCAGGCGACCAGCAGGCGACGATCGTCCGGCAACAGCTGGCTGTCGGTAATCGCATAGAGTCCATTCAGGGTCGATGCAGGCGGGCGTGTCGACATCATCACTCCAGCGTGGCATCGAAGTCCGGCGCGCGCCAGACCCGGTCCGGTAGATACTGGCCCTGGCCCAGCGCCAGGCCGTTGTCCAGCGTATCCCAGGTGAATCGCTGCGCTTGCGCGCAAGCCGCCGCGAGTCCCTCGCCGGCGGCCAGCCGAGTCGCCAATGCCGACGCCAGCGTACATCCCGACCCGTGGTAGTCGGCGGGCAGGCGTGGCCACTGCCACTGCCGGTTGAGTTCCGGCGTGTGCAGGGTGTGAACCACATGGGCCTGTGCCGATTCCTCGTCCAGCGGATCGGTACCGGTCACCAGCACCGCGGCGCAGCCCAGCGACATCACCTCGACCACCCGAGCCACTTCGTCGGCGTCGTCGATGGTGGAGAGCAGTGCCAGTTCGCGCCGGTTGGGCGTCAGGATATCCACAAGGGGTAGCAGCCGCTGGCGAATCGGCGCGACCAGACCGGGTGTGGATAATTCGGACCCGCGACCGCTGCGGATGACCGGATCGACGATCAGCGGCGTGCCGGGGCTCATCCGGGCGACGTCGATCACCGCCTCCAGCACATCGAGGTCGGGAATCAGCCCCACCTTGATCGCCGCGATACGAAAATCGTCGAACAGGGCGCGGGCCGCGCGACGGATGAAATCGCCGCTGCACGACTCGACGCTGATCACGTCGCGGGTCGACTGGACGGTCATGGCGGTAGGTACGGTCACCGGCCAGCCACCGCAACCGCGCACGGCCTCGGCATCCGCGACCAACCCCGCACCGCCGCTGGGATCGTGTCCCGCCAGAACCATCACCACGGGCTTGTCCTCGTAGCGAATCATGGCGTCCACCCCGGGACGCTCGTCACCGCCAGGGATCGTGTGGCGAGATGGCCAATCGTCTCTCGCATGGGAGCTCTCCTCATCGATCGCTTCGGTGTGTCCTGAACTTCGACACCGGACGCCTTCATCCTATCAACGTTTACGTCGATAATAGTTCTCGATCGCCTCGCGAGTGATGATACCGGAAATCCTGCGAATCATCGGCGCCGTGGTGTGCTCGACATAGAGCGCGTCGACGCCGGATTCGTTGAGCGTATCGTAGGCTTCGGAGAGCGTCGCCTCCAGATGCACCGGCGCCAGGTCCAGACGCTGTCCCGGCACCTCCTCGAGATCAATCCGCTCATGCTCCGCGAGCCACGCTTCGTCGTGCAGCACCCGCGCCAGATTGGCCGCCTTCATCGCCAGCGGCGGCTTGTCCTTGCCCTCCTGGAGGATCACCAGCCAGGTCGGTTTGGAGTCGAGCAGCGCCTTGGCCCGGTCGTGATCTATGACGCGCGGCGTGCGGACCAGATTGCGCTCCATCACCGCCGGTACGGCGACCCGCGACAGCGCCTGCATCAAGGGCTGCTGCAGCGGATGGAGCCCTTGCTGGTTCAGGCTGGAAAGGAAGAACCCCTGACATCGGCATAGCTGGCGTGCGGTGAGAACGGCGACCACCACCGCCAGCATGCCCGGCAGCATGATCGCCGAGTTCCGGGTCAGTTCCAGCAGTGCCAGCAACGCCGCCAGCGGTGCCTGCAGCGCCGCCGCCATCATCGCCGCCATGCCGAGTACCGCGTAGAGGGCCGGGGTGGTGACCACGCTCGGCAGCAGCGCGCCGCCGACCATGCCCATCACCGCGCCCACGGCGGCACCGGAGACCAGCATCGGCCCGATCACCCCCACCGGCACCCCGCCCGCCATGCAGACGCCGGTCAAGGCGAGCTTGATCACCGCCAGCACCAGCAGCACGTCCAGCGCCATCGGCCCGTTGAGCATCCGCTCCAGACTGTCGTAGCCGATCCCCTGCACCTGCGGGTACCACCACGCCACGGCACCGGTGAGCAGACCGATGATCCCCAGGCGCAGGGCGAACGGTATTCGAGCGATGGACGGATGCCCCTGGGCCAGACGCACGAAACCACCGGCCAGCACGCCGACGACCAGCGCGGTCAGCACGATCCAGGGTAGATCCAGCAACGAATTGAGCTGCAGCGGCGGCACGCTGAACGCCGGCTCCGACCCGTAGACCGCCCACGAGACCAGCGCCCCCATGGTGGCGGCGAGTATCACCGGCATGAAACCGGCGATGGTGTACTCCATCATCACCACTTCCATGGCGAAGATGACACCGGCGATCGGCGTATTGAACGACGCGGAAATGCCCGCCGCGGTCCCGCAGGCCACCAGCACGCGCAGGCTGTTGTGCGGCAGGCGCAGGCGTGAGCCGATCCAGCTCGAGGCGGCGGAGCCGAGATGGATCGCCGGTCCCTCGCGGCCGGCCGAGAGCCCGCCGATGACCGATATCACCCCCACCCACCATTGATTGATCCAGTTACGCAGAGGCATCTTGCCCTGGTGATAGGCGAGACGCTCGATGACGTGGCCGATCCCCATCTTCAGTGCACGACTGGGCTGCGGCCACAGCCACAGCCCGATCAGGGCCACCGCGATCAGCGGCAGCACCGCGCGAAACGCCGGCGACAGGGTCTCGAAGGCTTCCGGGTCGTCGCCGGGAATGAAGAACAGCGCGCCGAACTCCAGCAGCAGCCGGAAGGCGACCATCACGGAGCCGGTCAGAATGCCGGCGAAGATGCCCAGGAGGCAGAGTTGGGGCATGGCGTCGACGCTCGCCAGCTGACGTCGAAAACGTTCGAGGCTGGGGCGTCTTGGAACGAACCGCGGCACGCGTGACAAACTCTCCTCCTTGCCCGATCTCGATCGCTCGTCTTTCGTGCGCGATACCTGCCAAGTGGACGGCCACACCGTGCGAGCGGTTACGGAACCGACATCATACACCGATCCTCGTCCGCCGGAGGCGGCTTCCCCCGACACTAAAGTTGACCCTTTTACTCGGTATTAACGATAATGGAGGCCTGATGGCGGCCCTGCCGCCCCACCTCATTCGACAGCCCGGTCAAGGCCGGCACGAACGGGAGCGTGACGATGAGTACAGTGGAGTCTTTCGCTCCAACCCCGATGTTCTTCACCGACGCCGCCGCCAGGCGGGTCAGGGCGTTGATCGCCGAAGAGAACAACCCCGAGCTGAAGCTACGGGTCTATGTCACGGGCGGTGGCTGCTCGGGGTTTCAATATGGATTCGATCTCGGCGACAAGACGGCCGAGGACGACACCGTGATCGACAACGGCGACGTCAGTCTGGTGGTGGATCCCCTCTCCTACCAGTACTTGGTCGGCTCGACGGTGGATTTCGAGGAAGGCCTCGCCGGGGCCCGTTTCATCATCAAGAATCCCAACGCCCAGTCAACCTGCGGCTGCGGTGCGTCGTTCTCGGTCTAGGAGCCTGTTTCTCGGTCTGGAAAGCTGGGCCGTGAGCCAGGCATCGAACCGGAGATCAGCCGAGCGACGAGCCGACAAGGCAGAAAATCGAGGAAACAGCTGAATCTACGCGGTGTAGGTGAGCATTTTTCTCGATTGTCGACGCAGCATGGTCGAGCACAGTCATTGTCGAACGAACCTTAGGTCGACTTGACGTTCAGTAACAACTGTCCTCAAGGTAGTCGTTGATTGTCCCGATCGAACAACGACTTGAGGAACCTATGAAAAACAACATGACGCCGAGCCACTGGCTCGCCATCCCCGCCGTCGCACTCTCCCTGAGCATCCCCGGGCTCGCCTCGGCCCAGGACACCACGCTCAAGGCGGTCACCGATCCCAGCTTCGTGCCGTTCGAGATGATGGACCAGGAAAGCGGCGAGATGGTCGGTTTCGACATGGACATCCTCCACGAGGTCGCCGATCGCGCCGGCTTCGACATCGATCTCAATACCATGGATTTCAACGGCATCATCCCCGCCGTTCAGACCGGCAACGTGGATCTGGCCATTGCCGGCATCACCATCACCGACGAGCGTCAGCAGATCGTCGATTTCAGCGATCCCTACTACGACTCCGGCCTGCGCATTCTGGTTGCCGACGGCAGCGACGTCGGCTCGCTGGACGATCTGGAAGGCAAGCGCATCGCCACCAAGATCGGCTCCACCAGCTACGACTACCTGCAGGAGAAGCTGGGCGATAGCGCCGAGATCACCCCCTATCCGGGCAGCTCGGACATGTACATGGCCCTGATGGGCGGCAGCGCCGATGCGGTCTTCTATGACGCCCCCAATGTGGGCTATTTCGCCCAGACCAAGGGTCAGGGCAAGGTCAAGACCGTCGGGCCACTGTACGAAGGCCAGCAGTACGGCATCGCCTTCGCCAAGGGGAGCGACTGGGTCGAACCGACCAACCAGGCTCTCGAGGCCATGCACGAGGATGGCACCTACGACGAGATCCACAAGAAATGGTTCGGCGAGGCGCCGGAATCCGAGTGATCGACCCCGCCTGACCGGGGGCCGCGCCATGGCGCGCCGGCCCCCGATTTCTTGTGGAGAACGCCCCTACCTCAGCGGCCTGAGATCTCTCGTCGTGATGCGATGAGAGATCTCTTCGCTGCCTACGGAGATCCCCGTGGAGTTCAACTTCCAGTTCGACTGGCAGGCGGCCATCGATTCGCTGCCGTTTCTGCTCAAGGGTTTGCCCTACACCCTGCTCATCTCCTTCGCCGGCCTCGCCATCGGCTTCGTCATCGGCATCGTCTTCGGATTGATGCGAATCGGCCCTTCCCGCTGGATACGCTGGCCCGCCGTGGTCTACGTGGAGGTGTTTCGCGGTACCCCGGTGCTGGTCCAGGTCCTGTTCATCTTTTATGGCCTGCCGACGCTGCTCGGCGGCCCCATCGACGCGCTGACCGCCGGGATCGCGGCCATCGCCCTCAATGCCGGCGCCTATATCTCCGAGATCGTGCGTGGCGGCGTGCAATCGATCGAGCGGGGCCAGCGCGAGGCCGGGCTGTCGCTGGGACTCTCTGCGCCCCAGACCTTTCGCTACGTGATCTGGCCACAGGCGTTGCGCCGGATGATCCCCGCCCTCGGCAACCAGGGTATCGTCAGCATCAAGGACACCTCGCTGTTCTCGGTCATCGGCGTCGGCGAGCTGGTCCGTCAGGGCCAGGTCTATATCGCCAACACCTTCACCGCGCTGGAGGTCTATTTCATGATCGCCCTGCTCTACCTGGCGATCACCCTGAGCCTGTCGCTGGCTCTGAGTCTGCTCGAACGCAAGGGGTTGGTGGGATGAACGATAGCGTAAACCGAGAAGAGGCCGACCAAGCGTCCGGAACCTCGCCGATCGTGCGACTCGCCGGGGTCAACAAGCACTTCGGTCGTCTGCACGTCATGCAGGACATCGATCTCAGCGTGGCCCAGGGCGAGGTCGTGGTGATCATCGGCGCCAGTGGCTCGGGAAAGTCGACGCTGATCCGCTGCGTCAATGGCCTCGAGCCGTTCCAGTCCGGTCGCATCGAGGTCGACGGCAAGACCCTGCTGCCCAACGGGGCCAGCGGCAAATCGCTGCAGGCGGTGCGGACCGAAGTCGGCATGGTGTTCCAGCAGTTCAATCTGTTCCCGCATCTGTCGATCCGCGACAACGTCACCCTGGCGCCCCGCAAGGTCCGCGGCATGACCCGGCGGCAGGCCGATGCCATCGCCGACAGGCTGCTGGAGCGGGTCGGCATCTCGGATCAGGCCGACAAGCATCCGACCCAGCTCTCCGGTGGGCAGCAGCAGCGCGTGGCGCTGGCCCGGGCGCTGGCCATGGAACCGCGCCTGATGCTGTTCGACGAGCCGACCTCCGCGCTGGATCCGGAGATGATCGGCGAAGTGCTGGATGCCATGCGGGAGCTGGTCAACGACGGCATGACCATGATGATCGTCACCCACGAGATGGGCTTCGCCCGGGAGGTCGCCGACCGCGTGGTGTTCGTTCACGGCGGCCAGATCGTCGAACAGGGCCCACCCGACCAGCTATTCGATCAACCCCGCCACGAGCGTACCCAGGCGTTCCTCTCCCGCGTGCTCAAGCACTAATAATTCAAATTCAGCAATCCCGCAAAATGGCACGGACGGTTCTCCTCCGTGCCCGCCCTCCTTCGAACCTTCCCCATGTCTCTCCTTTTCCCGATCCATCCGGGCCGAATTCGGCCATAGAAACCGTGCGACCGGCATCGCCGGAGCGCAGGAAAACTGTGGCGAGGCGGCGGATTTCGTCGCTCAAGGTTATCCCGAGGCGGATTTTTTGCCTGTGGACAGTTTTTTTGTCGATTCGCCTCCAGCCCTGTCCCTTCAGGCACTCCGGCTCGATCGGGGGTTTGTTGACCATCGCGGTAACAGATACCGTATGCAGCAGTGGATAACCCGTGCGCGGCTGGGGCTGTGTACAAGGCACGAAGCTGTCCACAGGAACCAACGCCTTTGTCAGCAGCCTCGTCAGAGCTTTTCAAACAATCGAATAACAATCCAAGGTTTTGTATTTTATAAGGTATTTATACTTACCCACAGAAAGTGTCCACACCAATAGTCACTACCACAACAGAACTTCTTTATATATTTTTCATTTTTTTATAATGAATCTGATGACCGGAGGCTCCCACGGCTCCCGATGTGGAAAACCCCTGACGGTTACCCACAGGAGGTTTATACTGGGCGGCTTTCGTGGCCACCGAACCCTCCGGGTCGGCGCCATCTCCGTCGCTGGAACGACGGCAAAATCGGCCGAGCCGATTTCTTGATCCATTCATCGTCGGGTGCCTGTCCGAGCCAAATCGTTGCTGGCACCTCGTGAGGTAAACCGTGGAGTATCCCGACCGTTTTCAGGTCATCGTGATCGGCGGTGGCCATGCCGGAACCGAGGCCGCACTGGCATCGGCACGAAGTGGTGCCCGCACGCTGCTGCTGACGCACAACATCGAGACCCTGGGCCAGATGTCCTGCAACCCCGCCATCGGCGGGATCGGCAAGAGTCATCTGGTCAAGGAGATCGATGCCCTCGGCGGGGCCATGGCCCAGGCCACCGATCTGGCCGGCATCCAGTTTCGCGTGCTCAATTCGCGCAAGGGTCCGGCGGTTCGGGCCACCCGGGCCCAGGCGGACCGCGTCCGCTACAAGGCCGCCATCCGCGGGATGCTGGAGAATCAGGCCAATCTCACGCTGTTCCAGCAGGGCGTCGACGATCTGGTTGTGGAAAACGACACCGTCGTCGGCGTCACCACCCAGACCGGGATTCGCTTCATGGCGGATACCGTGGTGCTGTGTACCGGGACGTTCCTGGGCGGCGTGATCCACATCGGCCTGGACCATCATGCCGGCGGCCGCGCCGGCGATCCGCCGGCCAATGCGCTGGCCCAGCGGCTGCGGGCGCTGCCGTTCCGGGTCGATCGCCTGAAAACCGGCACGCCGCCGCGGATCGATGCCAAGAGCGTCGATTTCTCCAGGCTCGAGCGTCAGCCCGGCGATACGCCGTTGCCGGTGATGTCCTACCTGGGCAGCCGCGAACAGCATCCGCGTCAGGTCGATTGCCATATCGCCCATACCAACGAGCGTACCCACGAGATCATCTTCGCCAATCTCGACCGCTCGCCGATGTACTCCGGCGTGATCGAAGGCGTCGGCCCGCGCTACTGCCCGTCGATCGAGGACAAGGTCCACCGCTTTGCCGACAAGACCAGTCATCAGGTCTTCGTCGAGCCGGAGGGTCTGGACACACACGAGCTCTACCCGAACGGGATTTCCACGTCGCTGCCGTTCGACGTCCAGCTGCAGGTCGTGCGTTCGATCGTCGGCCTGGAGAACGCGCACATCACGCGGCCGGGATACGCGATCGAGTACGACTTCTTCGATCCGCGGGATCTCAAGCATTCGCTGGAAACCAAATTTATCCACAACCTGTTCTTCGCCGGGCAGATCAACGGCACCACGGGCTACGAGGAAGCCGGCGCCCAGGGGCTGCTGGCGGGGCTCAACGCCGCACGCCGGGCGCTGGGCGAATCGGTCTGGTGGCCGCGACGCGACGAAGCGTATCTCGGGGTGCTGGTCGATGACCTGATCACCATGGGCACCCAGGAGCCCTACCGCATGTTCACCTCGCGGGCCGAATATCGCTTGCTGCTGCGCGAGGACAACGCCGACCTGCGTCTCACCGCCACCGGTCGAGAACTGGGCCTGGTCGACGATCATCGCTGGTCGGCCTTCGAGACCAAGCGCGACAGGATCGAACGGGAAAGTGCACGTCTGCGTTCGACCTGGGTCCAGCCGAAAACCGAGGCCGGCGATCGGGTGGCCGAGAAGCTCGGCCAACCGTTGGCCCGGGAGTACAGCCTGATGGATCTGCTCAAGCGCCCCGAGCTGACCTACGCCGACGTGGCGTCGCTCAAAGGCGAGGCCGTCAGCGAGGAGCCTGTCGCCGAGCAGGTGCAGATCGAGGCCAAGTACGAGGGCTACATCGTGCGGCAACAGGACGAGATCGATCGCCTGCGCCGCCACGAAGCCACGCCGCTGCCCGAATCGCTGGACTATGCCAAGGTCGAGGGGCTCTCCAACGAGATTCGCCAGAAGCTCGAGCAGGCCCGACCGCAAACCCTCGGCCAGGCCGGGCGGATATCCGGCGTCACCCCGGCGGCGGTGTCGATTCTGCTGATCCATCTCAAGAAGCGTCGGCTGATCGACGACAGCCGGGCATTGAGCGCATGACGCCAGCGTGTGAACGACTGCTGGACGAGGGCCTGGCGGCTCTCGGAATCGCCACCGAGCGAGGGCAGCGCCAGCGACTGTTGTCGCTGCTCTCGCTGTTGCACAAGTGGAATCGCGCCTATAACCTCACCGCAGTACGCTCGCCCGAGGCGATGGTTGGCCGTCATCTGCTGGATAGCGCCAGCGTCGCTTTCGCCGTGGGCGGCACCAACCTGCTGGACGTCGGTTCGGGACCGGGTTTTCCGGGGTTGGTGCTGGCGATTCTGGATCCCGGGCTTCAGGTCACGCTGCTGGACAGTAACGGCAAGAAAGTCCGTTTCCAGCGCCAGGCGGTGATGGAGCTGGGGCTCGACAACGTGCGCTGCGAGCAGGTTCGGGTCGAATCTTTCGACGCCACGTTCGATCAGGTCATCTCGCGCGCTTTCGCCGCGCTGGGCGATTTCATCGGGCTTACCGAACCGCTGCTGGCCCGAGGTGGCGAATGGCTGGCGATGAAAGGGAGCCTCGAACCCCGGGAACTCGAATCGCTGCCGCCCCATGTCGTGGTGCGCGAGCGCCTCGCTCTGGCGGTGCCCGGGGTGGATGACGCCGAGCGTCAGTTGCTCCGCCTCGGACGGAACGAAGACTCGGATCATCGGCAGTAGGCTCGTCATGAGCCAGACGTGATGAACAGCGGCGTCGGCGTCATGCCGGATCAGCGCCAGCGGATCGCTCGCGATCCACAGGATCAGTCTCGACGAAGGGAGTCGCCAGTGACCAGAATCATTGCATTGACCAACCAGAAGGGCGGCGTGGGCAAGACGACGACCGCGGTCAATCTGGCGGCTTGCCTGGCGGCACTCGATCGACGCGTGCTGCTGATCGATCTCGATCCGCAGGGGCACGCCACCATGGGCAGCGGCGTCGACAAACACGATCTCGACGGCAGCGTGCTCGACGTGCTGCTGGGCGACAAGAGCGCCGCCGAGGTGATCGTCGACTGTGCCGTGGCCGGGTACGCGCTGCTGCCGGGCAATGGCGACCTGACCGCCGCCGAAGTCGATCTGCTCGATCGCGAGGGCCGCGAACGGGTGCTTCAGGCCGCCATCCAGAGCGTCGCCGCCGACTACGACGTGGTGATGATCGACTGCCCCCCGTCCCTCAACATGCTGACGGTCAATGCGTTGACGGCCGCCCACGGCGTGCTGATCCCGGTACAGTGCGAGTTCTATGCGCTCGAGGGGCTCTCGGCGCTGCTCGATACCGTCGAGCAGATCCAGGAGAGCGTGAACCCCACGCTCGAGATATTCGGCATCGTGCGAACCATGTACGACCCGCGCAACAGCCTGACCCGCGACGTCAGCAAGCAGCTCGGCCAGTATTTCGGCGATTCTCTACTCAAGACCACCATCCCGCGTAACGTCCGGGTGGCGGAAGCGCCAAGTCACGGCGTACCCGTCACCAAGTACGCGCGTCTCTCGCGCGGCAGCCAGGCGCACCGCGTGCTGGCCAAGGAACTGATTCGCCGGCTGGCGCTGTAATGACGATGACTGCTGCGAGGAATATCCCATGACGACGCGCAAACGCCCCCTGGGCCGCGGCCTCGATGCCTTGATCGGTTCCAGTGCCCGTCGCCGCGACAGTGTGTCGCCGGAAACCGGTTCCGACAAGCCTTCGCCAGCCCAGGCGCCGCCGGGATTCGATGCCGCCGAGGAGCGGCTCGAACGCCTGCCGCTGCGACAGCTGACCCGCGGCAAGTATCAGCCGCGGCGCGATATCCAGCCCGAGGCCCTGGAGGAGCTGGCCGATTCGATCCGGGCCCAGGGCGTCATGCAGCCGATCGTGGTGCGACAAATTGGCGCAGATCGCTACGAGATCATCGCCGGCGAGCGCCGCTGGCGGGCCTCGCAACTGGCCGAGCTGGAGACCATTCCCGCGGTGATTCGCGAGGTCAGCGACGAGGTCGCCCTGGCGCTGGCCCTGATCGAGAACATCCAGCGCGAGAACCTCAATCCGGTCGAGGAGTCGATGGCGTTGAAGCGCCTGCTCGACGAGTTCGAACTGACCCAGCAGCAGGTTGCGGATGCGGTCGGGCGGTCGCGGGCCCAGGTTGCCAATCTCCTTCGCCTGCTGGCGCTGGATCCGCAGGTGCTGACGCTGCTCGAGCGTGGCGATCTGGACATGGGGCATGCCCGCGCCCTGCTGAGCCTGCCGGCCGCCAAGCAGCGCCATGCGGCCCACGAAGTCGTGGCCCGCGAGCTGACCGTGCGCCAGACCGAAGCCCTGGTCAAACAGATTGCCAGTGGCCAGACGAAGGCCGATACCAGGAAGCCGCCGGCGGACGTGGGCCGGCTCGAGAATCGCCTGGCCGACCTGTTGGGTGCGCCGGTCAAGATTCACCACAACAGTTCCGGCAAGGGACGGGTCACCATCCGTTACACCAGCCTCGACGAGCTGGACGGCATACTGGGCCATATCCGCTGACAAGGTCATCATCCGGTGGCGTGACGAGAGGGAAAAAACATTTAGCGCGTTAACGGAATTTGCGCACTTTTCGTGATCGTTTACTCGAACAGACGCATCAGATCGGTGCAGGTTCGGTTGAAGCGGCATGACCGCTTCTCTATAATCCGCCGAGATTTGCCAGGCTGACGCCGAACGCAGACATCGCACGTGGAAACAACAACATCATCCCAGGACTCAACGGCGAGACCGACGCCATGCAACCAGCGGCACCGGCCAAGCTTCCAAGACCGCGAATCGCGGGATTGATCCTGCTACAGTGCGGCGTAGTGATGGGGCTGGTCCTCATCGGTTGGGGGGGCTGGGACCGGGGAACGGCGTTTTCCGCTTTGACCGGTGGTCTCGTTGCCGCCATTCCCAACGCCTTCTTCGCCTGGCGCGCCTTTCGCTATCAGGGGGCGGCGCAGGCAAGATACATCGTCAAGAGTTTCTACCACGCCGAGGCCGGCAAGTTCGGTTTGACGGCGGTACTGTTCACGCTGGTGTTCGTGACCGTGCCCCCCTCAAACCCCGCTTTCTTCTTTGGCGCTTATGTGCTGACGCTGCTGGTGCACTGGGTGGGGCCCTGGCTCCTGCGCCGCCCGTCACACATTCAATCTCGAGGCTGAACCATGGCTGGCAACAACATGACGAGTACGGAGTACATCCAGCACCATTTGCAGAACATGACGTTCGGTCTGCATCCGGAAAACGGCTGGTCGATGGCTCATTCCGCTGCCGATGCCAAGGCCATGGGGTTCTGGGCCATCCACGTCGATACCATGCTGTGGTCGATCGGACTCGGGGTCGTATTCCTGTGGCTGTTCCGCTCGGTAGCCAAGCGCGCCTCCACCGGCGTGCCGACCGGTCTGCAGAACTTCGTCGAGATGATGGTCGAGTTCGTCGATAACTCCGTGCGCGAGACGTTCCATGGCAAGAGCCGCCTGATCGCGCCGCTGTCGCTGACGATCTTCTGCTGGATCTTCCTGATGAACATCATGGATCTGGTGCCGGTGGACTTCCTGCCGATGCTGGCGCAGAAAATCGGCGCCTGGTTCGGTGCCGACCCGGCCCACGTCTATTTCAAGGTCGTCCCCACCACCGACGTCAACGCCACGCTCGGCATGTCGCTCTCCGTCTTCGCGCTGATCATTTTCTACTCCATCCGTACCAAGGGGCTGTCCGGTTTCGTCGCCGAACTGACGCTGCATCCTTTCAGTACGTCCAACAAATTCGCCCAGATCCTGTTGATTCCGGTCAATTTACTGCTTGAACTCGTTACCTTGTTGGCCAAACCGGTTTCGCTGGCGTTGCGACTGTTCGGCAACCTCTACGCCGGCGAACTGATCTTCATCCTGATAGCCATGATCGGACTGTGGCAGCTGCCACTGCACTTCCCGTGGGCGGTGTTCCACATTCTGATCATCACGCTGCAGGCCTTCATCTTCATGATGCTCACCATCGTCTACCTGAGTATGGCGACGGAAGAGCAGCATTGAGACGCGTTCCCGTTAACCCCTGACCCTTAGTAAAACTCGACTGAGCAAGACTCGACTGAAACTGGAGAGAACCATGGAAGCACAAGTTCTGGGCATGACCGCAATTGCCGTTTCTCTGTTGATCGGCCTGGGTGCCCTCGGCACCGCCATCGGCTTCGGCATTCTCGGCGGCAAATTCCTGGAAGGCGCCGCGCGCCAGCCGGAAATGATCCCGCAGCTGCAGGTCAAGATGTTCATCGTCGCCGGCCTGCTCGACGCCGTGACCATGATCGGTGTCGGTATCGCCCTGTTCTTCACCTTCGCCAATCCGTTTGTCGGTTAACGTCGCCTCGAGGCCCGCGAGGCCCCCGGTGACCCTAACCCCAAACCCGTGACGCGAGAGGTGCTGGCGTGAATCTGAACCTTACACTGATTGGTCAGGCCATTGCCTTTGCCGTCTTCGTCTGGTTCTGCATGAAGTATGTATGGCCGCCGGTCATGCAGGCCCTGCAGGAACGACAGAAGAAGATTGCCGATGGTCTGGATGCAGCCAGCCGTGCGACCCGTGATCTCGAACTGGCTCAGGAAAAAGCCGAAGAGACACTGCGGGAGAGCAAGGAGCAGGCGCAGCAGATCCTGGAACAGGCCAACAAGCGGGCCAATCAGATCGTCGAAGAAGCCCGCGACAACGCGCGGGCCGAAGGCGAGCGCATCATCGAAGGCGCTCGCAGCGAAATCGATCAGGAGATCAATCGCGCGAAGGAAGAGCTGCGTGCCCAGGTATCGCTGCTGGCCGTGGCCGGCGCCGAGCGCATCCTGGAGTCCTCCATCGACGAAGCCAAGCATCGTGAGCTCGTCGACAAGCTCGCTGCCGAGCTCTAAGGAGGCGCACCATGGCTGAATCGTCTACCGTCGCTCGACCCTACGCCAAGGCGGCGTTCGAGTTCGCGCGCGATAACAAGGCGCTCCAAGCGTGGTCCCAGAGTCTGTCACTGGTCGCCCAGGCGGCCGGTGACAGCGATGTCCGTGAACGCATACTCGGCAACCCGCGGCTGACCGCTGACGACAAGACGCGTCTGCTGCTGGAAGTCTGCGAAGACCAACCCTTCGACGAGAGCGTGGGCAATTTCCTGCACCTCGTCGGCGAAAAGGGGCGTCTGGCTGCGTTGCCCGACATCTTTGACGAGTTCGAGGCGCTGCGCGCCCAGGAAGAGAAGCGGGTCGATGTCACCATCGTCTCCGCCTTCGAACTGGATGACGCCCAGCAGAACGTGCTCGCCGAGGCTCTGAAGAAGCGCCTGAATCGTGAAATCTCCATTACCACTCAGGTGGACCGCGAGCTGCTAGGCGGCGTGATCCTGCGTACCGGCGACACCGTCATCGACGGGTCGGTACGCGGTCGATTGCAACGTCTGCGCGAAGCGCTCACCGCCTGAGTTCGAGGGACATGGCATGCAGCAACTGAATCCTTCCGAGATCAGCGACATCATCAAGCAGCGTATCGAAAAGCTGGATGTCGCCTCCGAGGCCCGTAATCAGGGCACCGTCGTCAGCGTCGCTGACGGCATCGTTCGCATCCACGGCCTGGCCGACGCGATGCTGGGCGAGATGATCGAATTCCCCGGTGGCGTCTTCGGCATGGCGCTCAACCTCGAGCGCGACAGCGTCGGCGCCGTGGTGCTGGGCGACTACCTCGAGCTCGAAGAGGGCATGACCGCGCAGTGCACCGGTCGCATCCTCGAAGTGCCGGTGGGTCGCGAGCTGATCGGCCGCGTGGTCGATGCGCTGGGTAACCCGATCGATGGCAAGGGCGACATCGACGCCAAGATGACCGACGCGATCGAGAAGGTCGCGCCGGGCGTCATCACGCGCCAGTCGGTCGACCAGCCAGTGCAGACCGGCCTCAAGTCGATCGACGCCATGGTGCCGATCGGTCGTGGCCAGCGCGAGCTGATCATCGGCGATCGCCAGATCGGTAAATCCGCGGTGGCGATCGACGCGATCATCAACCAGAAGGGTACGGGGATCACCTGTATCTACGTGGCCATCGGTCAGAAGCAGTCGACCATCGCCAACGTGGTGCGCAAGCTCGAACAGCATGGCGCCATGGATCACACCATCGTGGTCGCCGCCGGCGCCGCCGATCCGGCCGCCATGCAGTATCTGGCGCCTTACGCCGGCTGCACCATGGGCGAGTACTTCCGCGACCGCGGCGAAGACGCCATGATCGTCTACGACGACCTCTCCAAGCAGGCCGTCGCCTATCGCCAGATCTCGCTGCTGCTGCGTCGTCCGCCGGGTCGTGAAGCCTATCCGGGTGACGTCTTCTATCTCCACTCGCGTCTGCTCGAGCGTGCCGCTCGTGTCAATGCCGAGTACGTCGAGAAGTTCACCAACGGTGAAGTGAAAGGCAAGACCGGTTCCTTGACCGCGCTGCCGATCATCGAGACTCAGGGTGGTGACGTCTCCGCGTTCGTTCCCACCAACGTGATCTCGATCACCGACGGCCAGATCTTCCTCGAGACGGGCCTGTTCAACTCCGGTATCCGCCCGGCGATCAACGCTGGTCTCTCGGTATCGCGCGTGGGCGGGTCGGCGCAGACCAAGATCATCAAGAAGCTGGGCGGCGGTGTGCGTCTGGCGCTTGCGCAGTATCGCGAGCTGGCCGCGTTCTCGCAGTTCGCGTCCGATCTCGACGAGGCGACCCGCAAGCAGCTCGAGCATGGCCAGCGCGTCACCGAACTGATGAAGCAGAAGCAGTATTCGCCGTTGTCGGTGGCCGAGATGGGCGTCACGCTGTACGCCGCCAACGAAGGCTTCCTGGACGACGTCGCGGTCGACAAGGTGCTGGATTTCGAGCGTGCCCTGCACGACTACATGAAGTCCGAGCACGCCGATCTGCTCGACAAGATCAACCAGAGCGGCGGCTACGACGACGAGATCCAGCAGGGTCTCAAGTCGGGTCTCGAGTCGTTCAAGTCCACTCAGACCTGGTAAGTGGCGCGGCCTGCTCTCGTCGCACGACGAAGCGGGCCGGCCCGCCCGACTGAGTGGCATGAATCAGGGTGATCCGAGATGGCAGCTGGAAAAGAGATCAAATCCCAGATTGGGAGCATCAAGAACACGCAGAAAATCACCAGCGCCATGGAAATGGTCGCTGCGTCGAAAATGCGTCGGGCTCAGGAGCGCATGGCGGCCAGTCAGCCCTATGCCAAACTGATCCGCCGGGTGGTCGGCCACGTCGCCAAGGCCAACCCGGAATACCGTCACGACTACATGATCGAACGCGACGTCAAACGCGTCGGTTATATCGTCGTCTCCAGTGATCGCGGGCTCGCCGGCGGCTTGAACGTCAACATGTTCAAGGCGGTGGTCAAGCACGCACGGGACTGGGACCAGAAGGGCGTCGGCGCCGACTTTGCGGCGATCGGCAGCAAGGCCGGTGGTTTCTTCCGCAAGCGCGGCGGCAACCTGCTGGCGGCCAAGAAAGGTCTTGGCGATGCGCCGGAGGCCCAGGATCTGGTCGGTAGCGTCAAGGTGATGCTCGATGCCTTCGACGAAGGCAGTCTGGATCGGCTCTACGTGGTGTACAACGAATTCGTCAACACCATGAGCCAGAAACCCGTCGTGCGTCAGCTGCTGCCCCTGGAGGCAGTCGGGGACGACAGCGAAGGGGACGAACAACCCGGTCCCGGTGATACGCACAAGAGCTGGGACTACCTGTATGAGCCGGATGCCAAGACCCTGCTCGATCACCTGCTGGTTCGCTACGTCGAATCCCAGGTGTACCAGGCCGTGGTGGAGAACGCGGCTTGTGAGCAGGCCGCGCGCATGATCGCGATGAAGAACGCGACAGACAACGCCGGCGATCTGATTGACGATCTTCAACTGGTGTACAACAAGGCGCGTCAGGCGGCCATTACCCAGGAAATTTCGGAAATCGTCGGTGGTGCCGCGGCGGTATGACGACATCGCCGTCTGCGCGACGGCGGTCTCGAGTACGGCTTGGCCCAACAGGTTTCATTTGCAGGTTTACGAGGAACCACTATGAGCGGACGTATCGTACAAATCATAGGCGCGGTGGTTGACGTAGAATTCCCGCGGGACGACGTTCCCAAGGTCTACGACGCGCTGACGGTCTCGGGTAAAGAGGCCGTTCTCGAAGTGCAGCAGCAGCTCGGCGACGGCGTGGTTCGCGCCATCGTCATGGGCTCCAGTGAAGGTCTCCAGCGCGGCATCGAAGTGGTCAACACCGGTGCTCCGATCTCCGTGCCGGTGGGTACCGAGACGCTGGGCCGGATCATGAACGTACTGGGTGAGCCGATCGACGAAGCCGGCGACATCGGTGCGGACGCCAAGCGCATGCCGATCCACCGCCAGGCGCCGGGCTACGCCGATCAGGCGGCTTCCAGCGACCTGCTGGAGACCGGCATCAAGGTCATCGACCTGGTCTGTCCGTTCGCCAAGGGCGGCAAGGTCGGCCTGTTCGGCGGCGCCGGTGTCGGCAAGACCGTCAACATGATGGAGCTGATCCGCAACATCGCCACCGAGCATAGCGGTTACTCCGTATTTGCCGGTGTCGGTGAGCGTACCCGTGAAGGTAACGACTTCTATCACGAGATGGACGAGTCCAACGTTCTCGACAAGGTGGCGCTGGTCTACGGCCAGATGAACGAGCCGCCGGGCAACCGTCTGCGCGTCGCCCTGACCGGCCTGACCATCGCCGAGAACTTCCGTGACGAAGGCCGTGACGTACTGCTGTTCGTCGACAACATCTACCGCTACACCCTGGCCGGTACCGAAGTGTCGGCGCTGCTGGGTCGTATGCCGTCGGCGGTAGGCTATCAGCCGACGCTGGCCGAGGAGATGGGCGCCCTGCAGGAGCGTATCACCTCCACCAAGACCGGCTCGATCACCTCCGTCCAGGCCGTCTACGTGCCCGCGGATGACTTGACCGACCCGTCGCCGGCGACCACCTTCGCCAACCTGGACTCCACCGTGACGCTGTCGCGCTCCAT
>NZ_CALFQK010000201.1:0-7586 GCF_937921195.1 uncultured Salinicola sp. | reverse complement strand
CGCACATCGTCGAGCTTGAAGGGTTTAATGATGGCGGTGATGAGTTTCATCCCTTGTCTCTCCCGTAATCGGCTTGCGCCTTCAGATGACAGGCAGGACACATGCCATTTGTCTTCGAGGATAGAAAAATCAATGAGTTGTCTTTGGTCTTGAGGGCTGCATTTATCAATGCATCACGACTGGCGTCATTGACTGCACCAGAACCATGCAGCCCGGTTTTTCGGCTGCACCTTTTGTGCGCAGGCGTAAAGCCGGGAGTTTGCGTAGACTTGAGTGACAGGTCACCGAAGACATCGGGAAATCAAGGAGACAGTTTCATGTCGGCACAGGATCGGTTCGAGCGTCTGACCAGGCAGTTGGGTGACAAGCTTCACGGCGCCTCCCAGGCACCCGGCGATATCCAACGCAACATGCAGGGTGTATTGCGGGGCGCCATGGAGCGTATGGAGATCGTTTCCCGGGAGGATTTCGACATCATGATGGAGGTGCTCCAGCGCACGCGTGAACGCGTCGAGGCGCTGGAGGAGCAGGTCGCGGCGCTGGAGAATACGTTGCAGAGCGAGCAGGCGGCCCAACCCCGGGTCGAGCCCAAGACGCCGCCCGTCGATGATACCGATGGCAGCGCCCACGGAACCCGGCCCTGATCGCGGCAGGATCGGAGGCTCCCGGTTCACTTCGTCGCTGGGGGCGGTCCGATTGTCGGCACCGCTCGAGTTGCGATATCACGTAACATTATGTAGTTGTAGGGCTGCAAGGGATGTCGCGCTGGCATCCCCCGGCCTGGGGCGACTGCCCAGGTGCCGACCTGGGAGACGACATGACGCTTGCCATCGTGCGCGCCCGCGCCAGCCTCGGACTCGAGGCCCCCGAAGTGCTGATCGAGGTTCACCTCAGTAATGGTCTGCCGGGATTGACGCTGGTGGGTCTTCCGGAAACGGCGGTCAAGGAGAGTCGCGAACGGGTTCGCAGCGCACTCATCAACGCCGGTTTCGAGTTTCCCTCGCGTCGCATCACGCTTAACCTGGCGCCTGCCGACCTGCCCAAGGACGGCGGCCGCTTCGATCTCCCCATCGCCCTGGGCATTCTGATGGCATCCGGCCAGGTTCCCGTCGAGGCGGCCGGGCAGCTCGAGGTCGTCGGCGAACTGGCGCTGGATGGCGCGCTGCGGCCGGTCACCGGCGTACTGCCGACCGCACTGGCCGCACGGCGGGCGGGCCGCGGTCTCATCGTCCCGCTCGCCAATGCCGACGAAGCCGCGCTGGCCGACGGCGTCGAAGTGTTCGCGGCGGGGCATCTTCTCGAGGTGGTAAGCCATCTGCTCGGTCGCGAGAAACTCGTTGCGCACCAATTTGGCGCGCCCGTCAACGCGGAGCTCCCCCAACCGGATATGGCGGATGTCAAAGGCCAGCACCAGGCGCGCCGGGCGCTGGAGGTCGCGGCGGCGGGTGGCCACAATCTGCTGCTGGCGGGGCCGCCAGGCACCGGCAAGACCATGCTGGCCAGTCGGCTGGCGGGCATTCTGCCGCCACTGACACAAGATGAATCGCTCGAGGTGGCGGCGGTGAGGTCGGTCTGCGGACTGCCGATCATGGAACGCTGGGGACAGCGGCCGTTTCGCAATCCTCATCACACCTCGAGCAGCGTGGCGTTGGTGGGCGGCGGCTCGCGGCCGCGGCCCGGCGAGATCTCGCTCGCGCACCAGGGCGTGCTGTTTCTGGACGAACTGCCGGAGTTCGACCGCCACGTGCTGGAAGTGCTGCGCGAGCCGATGGAATCGGCGCAGATCCTGATCTCCCGGGCCAATCACCAGCGCCGCTTCCCGGCCCGCTTCCAACTGGTCGCCGCCATGAATCCCTGCCCCTGCGGTCATCTCGGCGATCCGCGCCAGCGCTGCCACTGCAGCCCCGCGCAGATCCAGCGCTACCAGTCGCGATTGTCCGGGCCGCTGCTGGACCGGATCGACCTGCAGGTCGAAGTGCCGGCGCTGCCGGCCACGCAGCTCACCGACCGGACGCCGGGGGAAGCATCGGCCAGCGTGAGGGAGCGGGTTCTCGCCGCCCGCCGGCGCCAGCAGGCGCGGGGGCATCTCAACGCCCATCTTCCTGGCTCCGAGCTGGAAGCCGCCTGCGCCTTGTCCTCGGATGAGCGGCAGTGGTTCGCCAGCGTGCTGGATCGGCTCAATCTTTCGGCGCGAGCCTATCACCGCGTGCTACGGGTGGCGTTGACCCTGGCCGATCTCAGCGGCGAGACGCGGGTCGGCAAGGCGCAGCTGATGGAGGCGATCGGCTATCGCCAACTGGACCGAATGCTGAAGGCCAACGACCCCATGCGGGCCTGAATCCGAGCGGCGTCAGGCAAGCACGATTCATCCCCCGTCCCGCAGGGCCGATGCCAACGTCTCGAGCCTGCCCGGCACCAGCGCATCCTCGAGCGCGCTGATCCGCAGCACATGGCCCAGCGCCGGGTGCGCCGGGCGGTGGATCAGGGTGCCTTCCGCCAGCAGTTGCCGATGGATCGCCGTGGCCCGCTCGGCGTCGTCCAGCCGCAGTGCCACGAAATTGGTCGTGCTGGGCAGCACGTCGGCGCCGCGTTCTCGCAGCCACTCGCTCAGCGCCTCGCGTCGGCGTACCACCGCGGTCACATGCTCGCGGGTCTCGTCGGGGTGCGCGAGAACGGTCTCCGCGGCCGCCAGCGCCAGTGACGAGACAGCGTAGTGAATCCTCACTTTCAGCAGCATGGCATGGGTGTCCGGCGTGGCGATGGCGTAGCCCACGCGCAGGCCGGCGAGGCCATGGGCCTTCGAGAAGGTGCGTAGACGAATCACCCCGGGCCAGATCGCGTTGGCGGCCGGCGACCCCGCGTCGTCGCGGAAGTCATGGTAGGCCTCGTCGAGGACCAGGGTGCACTCCTCGGGGAGTCCGTTGCGCAGCGCCAGTACGTCGGCGTCGCTGTGGAGATGGCCGCTGGGGTTGTCGGGATTGGCGAGATAGACGACGCGGGCGTTCTCGCGACTGGCCCTGGCCGCCAGGGCGTCGAGATCCGGCGCCAGCAGGTCGGCGCGACTGGCGTACGCGACTTCCACCTGGCGGCAGCCCTGGGCGTGCACGAAGTAGCTCCAGGTCGGGTAGGTGCCGGCACTGGTGATGACCGTGTCGCCTGTCTCGCAAAGGGCGCGCAGCGCCAGCGCCATCAGGCTGTCCGCGCCCGCATCCACCAGCAGCGCTTCCATCGGCAAGCCCAGGCTCTCGGCCAGACGCCGGCGAACCTGCCACGCCTCGGCGTCGCCATAGGTGCGGGCGAGGTCGGCGACGTTCTTCCCGAATCGGGCCGTCAGTGCCCGGTGCGGCATGTCGAGCCCTTCGTTGGAGCCAATACGGTGAGGCAGGGCATGCCCGAGCCGGCGCTCCAGCGCCTGCAACCCGGGGAACGGATTGTGGGGACCATCTTGATTGCCGAGGTGGCGAGCAAAGCGTGACATGAATCTCTCTCTCGGACGTGGAAATCAGGGGGACTCGGTGGTCCTGGGCAGGGCATCGGGATCGATCGCGCCACTGGCGTGCCACTGCCAGTGCTCACCGTCGGGCTGGGAGAGGTCGAACTGCAGCAGATAGGGCTGCAAGGTCCGGTCGCTCAAACGCAGCGGCGGCGAGTCGGCCGTCAGCCTGGCCTGGAGCAGCCACTGTCCGTCGGCTTGCGCCGACATCGAGGTCGGCGCCCAGTCCAGGACATGAGGCGCGTTCTCGTTGCTCAGCAGCGCCCGACCCAACGCCTCGTTCAGCGCGGCCGGCGTGATCGGAAGCGCCTCGGCGACTTCCGCGGGGCGCAGCAGAATCGTGACCGCCGGGGTGTTCTGCACGGGCCAGGGCGGGGAGGCCAGCAATCCCCGGGCGGCATTGGCGGCCAGGCCCTTCAATGCCTCGCGGGCATCCGGCGGCGACTGGCTGATGCCGGCGCATCCGCCCAGCGTGAGCAACGCGAGCCCGATGATCAGCGACTTCATGAGGCGGGCAGCGGGTCGGGAGGATGCGTCGCGGCGAAGCGCGTCAGGAAGTCGTCGAGCGCCTCGAACAGCACCTGACGAATCGGTTCCGCCTCGTTGACCAGATGGTGACGGGCATCGGGATGACGCACGATCTGGGCGCGGGGAAACTTCCGGCGGAGCGCCTTGAGATTCCAGCTCCAGTCGACGGTCAGGTCCTGCTCTCCCTGCAGGATCAGCACCGGCAGCTCGCTGGGTGGCCGCTTGAGCAGGGTCGGCATCCAACGGCGCATGGCCGTGACCCAGGTCAAGGCCAGATGGTCGTCCTGGAGGGGGTCGTGCAGACGCAGGAAGTCGGCGAAATCGAGATTGGTGGTGTTGGCGCGATACTTTCGGGGAATGGTATCCACGAAAGGGCTGGCGATACGGTGTAGCCAGCGGGACTGGTTCCAGCCCCAGGGGCGAACCAGGGGGGCCAGCATCACCAGCCCCTGCCACGGCGCTTCGTCGCCGCGAGCCAGGGCGTCGGTGGCCACGATCGACGCGCCGGTGCTCTGGCCGATTGCCAGCCACGGCCCCGGCGCCAGATGTCGTTGCGCTATCTGACGCTCGACGTCATTGAAGCATTTCACGTAGTCGGTGAAGTCGTCGATGGTGGCGCGGGCGCCGCTGGAGAGTCCGTGGCCGGGCAGGTCCCACATCACCACCTGCCAGCCAAGCGCCAGCAGGCGTTCGAGCAGGTGGCCGTAGAGGCCGAGATGATCAAAGTAGCCGTGGACCACGAAGATCGTGCCCCGGGGCGAGGGGGGAGCCCAGACCTGCACCCAGAGCTCGAAGGTTCTTCCCTGCTCTCCTTCGGCTTGGAGATAACCGGCATGGAGCTCCAGATTCCCGTTGCTGTCCAGCAGCGGCGACAGCCGGTAATGGTCGAGATAGTCGGCCAATGGTGAATCGGAAAGCGTCTTGATGTGATGAAGCGGGCCAACAGCCTTCAATGGCGAAAAGTCGAGCATGTACGTATCTCCTGATCCGCCTATGCTACTCGTCGTGCGCTACCGAAACCATGACGCGGTGCAGGAGGCGGGCGATCGATAGCTCGGGATGCGGAGGGTGACGAAGGTCGAAGGAGACAACATCCGGGAGGCCGATTATGATGTCGCATAATCTATGGAAATATTTTCCACAAATGGTCATTTCCCACAAGTGGTCTGGTGGGTGCGGTGGCGGCGTGAATGAAGCGGCGGCCGTGACCTGAGTGACTACCGATCTGGAGACGAACATGATATCCGACACGACGAAACGTACCACTCATCACCGATTGCGGGTAGCGACAGCGCTCGATCGCTTCATTGTCGACGAGGTCCTGCCGGGCACCGATATCGAGGCCGACGCCTTCTGGGCCGGCTTCGACGCGCTGGTCCACGACCTGGCGCCCCGCAATCGGGCGCTGCTGGCCGAACGCGATCGCCTGCAGGCCGAGCTTGATCAGTGGCATCGCGACAATCCCGGCGGGATCGAGGATATGGCGGCCTATCGCGCCTTCCTCGAGAAGATCGGCTATCTGGTCGATGCCCCCGCGAAGGTCCAGGCCACCACCACCAACGTGGATGACGAGATCGCGCGGCAGGCCGGACCGCAACTGGTGGTACCGGTCAACAACGCCCGCTACGCGCTCAATGCCGCCAACGCTCGCTGGGGGAGCCTCTACGATGCGCTCTACGGCACCGACGTGATCAGCGAAGCGGATGGCGCCGAGAAGGGCAACGCCTACAACCCCAAGCGCGGCGAGAAGGTGATCGCCTACGCCCGCAACGTGCTCGACATGGCCGTGCCGCTGGCGACCGGTTCGCACCGGGAGGCGGTCGGCTATGCCATTCGCGATGGCCGGCTGTCGGCCACGCTGGAGGGCGGGCGCGATACCGGCCTGAAGAATCCGGGCCAGTTCGTCGGCTTCCGGGGCGAGGCGCCATCGCCCACGGCGATCCTGCTCTCCAACCACGGCCTGCATCTCGAGATCCAGATCGACGCCGACCACCCGATCGGCAAGACCGATCCGGCACACGTCAAGGATCTGCTGGTCGAGGCGGCGGTGACCACGATCATGGATTGCGAGGATTCGGTGGCGGCGGTCGATGCCGAGGACAAGACGCTGGTCTATCGCAACTGGCTCGGCCTGATGAAAGGCGATCTCGAGGAGCGCTTCGACAAGGGCGGCAAGACCGTCACCCGGCGACTCAATCCGGATCGCGACTACACCTTGCCGGATGGTGGCTCCTTGACCCTGCCGGGCCGCTCGCTGATGTTCGTGCGCAATGTGGGCCATCTGATGACCACGCCGGCCATCCTCGACGACGAGGGCAACGAGATCCCCGAGGGCATCCTGGATGCGGTGATGACCTCGCTGATCGGTCTGCACGACCTGAAACGGGAGCGTGGCAACTCGCGTGCCGGATCGCTCTACATCGTCAAGCCCAAGATGCACGGGCCGCAGGAAGTGGCGTTCGCCGACGAGCTGTTCGGTCGCGTCGAACAACTGCTCGGGCTGCCGGCGACCACGCTGAAGATGGGCATCATGGACGAGGAGCGCCGGACCTCGGTCAATCTCAAGGCCTGCATCGACGCGGCAGCCTCGCGCGTCGCCTTCATCAATACCGGTTTCCTGGACCGCACCGGCGACGAGATGCACACCGCCATGAACGCGGGGCCGATGCTGCGCAAGGGCGACATGAAGGGCAGCAAGTGGATCGGCGCCTATGAGCGCAGCAACGTCCAGATCGGGCTGGCCTGCGGACTGCGGGGCCGGGCCCAGATCGGCAAGGGCATGTGGGCGATGCCGGACCTGATGGCGGCGATGCTGGAGCAGAAAGTGGGCCATCCCAAGGCGGGTGCCAATACCGCCTGGGTGCCGTCGCCGACCGCGGCGGTGCTGCATGCGCTTCACTATCACCAGATCGACGTGGGAGCGATTCAGCGCGAACTGGAAGATCAGGGGGAGGTGGATCTGCTCGACGATCTGCTGACCGTGCCGGTCGACCCCAAGGCGGCCTGGGGCGCCGACGAGATCCAGCAGGAACTCGACAACAACTGCCAGGGCATCCTCGGCTACGTGGTGCGCTGGGTCGAACACGGCGTGGGCTGCTCCAAGGTGCCGGACATCCACGATGTCGGCCTGATGGAGGACCGCGCGACGCTGCGCATCTCCAGCCAGCACATCGCCAACTGGCTGCACCACGGCATCGTCGACGAGGCGCAGGTGCGCGAGACATTGGAGCGCATGGCCAAGGTGGTGGACGGGCAGAATGCCGACGATCCCGGCTATACGCCGATGACCTCGCATCTGGAAGATTCCAGCGCCTTCCAGGCCGCCTCGGACCTGATCTTCAAGGGCCGCGAGCAGCCCTCCGGCTACACCGAACCGCTGCTGCACCACTGGCGCGCCGTGGACAAGGCGGGCCGGGCTACGCCCGGAGCTTGAAGTCATAAGCTGGAAGTCGGAAGAAAAGTCAAAAGCGAAAACCGGTTGTTGGATTTTGCGGTGGTGGTTTGATCTTGGCTTCCAGCTTCCAGCTTCCAGCTTCCAGCTTCCAGCTTCCAGCTTCCAGCTTCC
>NZ_CALFQK010000200.1:0-15026 GCF_937921195.1 uncultured Salinicola sp. | reverse complement strand
TCCAGGGTGAACGGATAATCCGCGCTGACCGACCAGTCGGGCACGTCGTGGATGCCCTGCCGATGGCCATGGGGCAGAAATCGGGCCAGGCGCCTCGCCTCGGCCTCGTTGGCATTGACCGGGAAATCCTCGAAGTTGCGCCCGGCCGGATGCGCGACATGATAGGTGCAGCCACCGATCGAGCGCCGATTCCAGGTATCGACGATGTCGAACACCAGCGGCGCATGAACCGGTATCAGGGGATGGAGCGCCGACGGCGGCTGCCAGGCGCGGTAGCGTACCCCGGCCACCGCCTCGCCATTGCGCTCCGTCGCTCTCAACGGCACGCGATGTCCATTGCAGGTCACCACGTAGCGATCGCCGCTCATGCCGCCCACCTTCACCTGCAGCCGCTCCACCGAAGAGTCCACGTAGCGCGAGGTGCCACCGCCGGCGGCCTCCTCGCCGAGCACATGCCACGGTTCGATCGCCTGGCGTAGCTCCAGCTCGACCCCCTGATACTGCACGCGCCCGAGAACCGGGCAGCGGAATTCCAGAAACGGGGCGAACCAAGCCAGCTCGAAGGCCAGTCCATCGTTGCCGAGATCGACCAGTATCTCCTCCAGATCGCGCCAGAGATAGTCAGGCAGCATCCAGCGGTCGTGCAGCGCCGTGCCCCAGCGCACCAGGTTGCCGTACGCCGGCCGATCCCAGAAACGCACGACCAGCGCGCGGATCAGCAAGCCCTGCATCAGGCTCATGCGCGGATGCGGCGGCATCTCGAATCCGCGCAGCTCGAGCAGCCCCAGCCGGCCGGTGTCGCTGTCCGGCGAGTAGAGCTTGTCGATGCAGAATTCGGCGCGGTGGGTATTGCCGGTGAGATCGGTCAGCAGGTGGCGGAAGAGCCGGTCCACCAGCCAGGGTTGCGGGGCCTCTTCCCGGCGCAACTGGCCCAGCGCGATCTCGAGCTCGTGGAGCGATTCGTGGCGCGCTTCGTCCACGCGTGGGGCCTGGCTGGTGGGTCCGACGAACAGCCCCGAAAAGAGATAGGAGAGTACCGGGTGACGCTGCCAGTAACTGACCAGGCTGCCCAGCAGCGCCGGCCGTCGCAGAAACGGCGAATCCGCCGGGGTCGCTCCGCCCAGGGTGACGTGGTTGCCGCCACCGGTGCCGGTGTGGCGACCGTCGAGCATGAATTTTTCGGCACCCAGACGTGTCTGCCTGGCCTCCTCGTAGAGAGTCTCGGTCTGGAAGACCAGCGCCTCCCAGCTCGGCGCCGGCATGACATTGACCTCGATCACGCCGGGATCCGGAGTGATCATGAACTGCCTGAGCCGGGAATCGGCGGGCGGCGGATAGCCCTCGATGAACACGGGCATCTCGAGCTCTGTGGCCGTCTGCTCGATCGCCGCGATCAACGCCAGATAGTGGTCGATCTCGGTGACTGGCGGCACGAAGACATAGAGCTGCCCGTCACGCGCTTCCAGGCACAGAGTCGTGCCGATGACGTCGGGCTGGTCGTTGGGCGCAGCGGCGGCGGAGTCCACGTCAGCGCGATGGCGACCGTTCAGCGCGTTATAGGGCAGGCTCTCGGCGTTCTCCCGCTGCGCATCGGTTTCCTCCGCGTCAGGCCTCGCCGTCGCGTGTCTCACCGCGTGGTAATGGCGCGTCACGCCGCCGTGCGGGTCGGCCATGGCCACAGGCGGCGCCCACAGCGACCGCGGCTGGTCGACACCCCGGAACGCCGCCTGGGGTAGCGACGACAGCGGCAGCCGCAGCCCCATCGGCGAGTCGCCGGGAATCAGGTAGAGGTGATCGCGCCGCAGCGGCCACGTCCCGCTCTGCCAGCCATCCAGCCGAGGGGCGTAGCGCAGCGGTAGCGCATACCCCGTCACTTTGCCGAGCCCGCTCTCCAGGAGCCGGGCCAGACGACGGCGCTCCTCGTCGTCGTCGAGATCGTGCTGGCGAGGATCCAGGTCCACCGCCAGCGTCTGCTCGCGCCACAGGTAGTAGAAGGCATCCTCGTACCCCGGCAGCAGGTGGCTCGGGTCGACGCCCAACTGCACCGCCAGCGCCTCGCCGAAGCGCAACGCATCCGCGGCGGCGTAGCCGGGCACGGCGCTCTCGTCCGCCAGCCAGCGCTCGTCGCGCCATACTGGCACGCCGTCCTCACGCCAGTAGCAGGCCAGCGCCCAGCGCGGCAACAGCTCGCCCGGATACCACTTGCCCTGGCGATAGTGCAGCAGGCCACCGGGCGCGAAGGCGCGACGCAGGCGTTTGAGCAACTGGCCGGAGAGCTTGCGCTTGGTCGCGCCCTGAGCGGCCGTGTTCCACTCGTCGGCTTCCATGTCGTCGATGGAGACGAACGTCGGCTCGCCCCCCATGGTCAAGCGTACGTCGCCGGCCTCCAGGCGGCGGTCCACCTGCTCGCCGAGCCGGTCGATCGCGCGCCACTGTTCCTCGCTGTAGGGTCGGGTGACGCGGGGATCCTCGTGTATGCGCTCCACACTCATGGCGAAGTCGAACGTCACCTCGCACTCGTCGGAGTAGCCGACGATCGGCGAGGCGCTGGTCGGTTCGGGTGTCGCGGCCAGCGGAATGTGCCCCTCGCCCGCCAGCAGGCCCGAAGTCGGGTCGAGCCCGATCCAGCCGGCGCCGGGGACGAACACCTCGGTCCAGGCATGGAGATCGGTGAAGTCGGTATCGGTGCCTGACGGGCCCTCCAGTGCCTTGACGTCCGCCGTCAGTTGCACCAGATAACCGGAGACGAAACGCGCCGCCAAGCCGAGGTGGCGGGCGATCTGGACCAGCAGCCAGGCGGAGTCCCGGCACGAACCGCAGGCCTTCTCCAGGGTCTCCTCCGCGCTCTGTACGCCCGGTTCCATCCTCACCAGGTATCGAACGTCCTGCTGCAGGCGCTGATTGAGCCGCACCAGGAAATCGGCAATGGCGAAGTCGCCCTGGGGCACCTCGGCCAACCAGGCCGCCAATCGCCCGCCGTGCTCCCGAATCTCCAGGTATGGCGCCAACTCCTTGCGTAGCGCTTCCGGGTAGTCGAACGGGTAACGCTCGGCGTAGTCCTCGACGAAAAAGTCGAACGGGTTGACCACCGTCATTGGCGCGATCACTTCGACCGCTATCTCGAGTCGCGTCAGTGGCTCGGGAAATACCACCCGGGCGATGAAGTTGCCGAAGGGATCCTGCTGCCAATTGAGAAAGTGCGGCTTGGCCGAGATATCCAGCGAGTAGGCTTCGATCGGCGTGCGGCAGTGCGGCGCAGGCCGCAGCCGGATCAGGTGCGGGGAGAGAGTGACCGGACGATCGAACACGTAGGAGGTACGGTGAGACAGCGCAACACGTAGGGTCATGGCGATCTCTTCGGTCGAATGAGGGGCTCGTCGTGGGCTCCGCGACGCAGGATTGAGCAAATTCAGGCTAACAGCGTGGGCATTTAGCGTGACAGCGACATAGGCCCCTCACTATGCTTGATCGTGCATGCCGTCTCTTTATATACACGGTTTTGCCGCAATGGGCGACGCGACAACACTCAACAAATGCGTCTTCGACCCCGCCGACAGGAGTCTCCCCCCATGGCCAATGTGGATTGGACGCACTATTCGAACCAGCACTTCTACGACGAACTGCTCAGCACCAATGGCGTCCCCCGGGAAGCGGCCAAGCCGCTCTGCGACATCCTCGCCAGCTTCACCTCCAAGGAGCTCAACGAACGCAAGATCGCCGCGGAAGTCGCCATCCGCACCATGGGAATCACCTTCACCGTCTACTCCGAGGGCAGCACCATCGACCGGGCCTGGCCCTTCGACATCGTCCCCCGCATCATCCCTGCCAACGAGTGGCGCATCGTGGAGGCGGGGCTCAAGCAGCGCGTCGATGCGCTGAACCTGTTCATCGACGATCTCTACCATGATCAGCGGGTCGTCAAGGACGGCATACTGCCCAGGGAAGTCCTGGCCCAGTCGGTCAACTTCCGCCCCCAGTGCAGGGGGATCGACCCGCCCCATGGCGTCTGGGCCCATATCTGCGGTTCCGACCTGGTTCGCGATGGCGATGGGACGATCTACGTGCTCGAGGACAACCTGCGGGTGCCCTCCGGTGTCTCTTACATGCTGGAGAACCGCAACGTCACCAAGCGGGTGCTGCCCGAGCTGTTCGAGACCGGCCGCATTCTTCCGGTCGACGACTATCCCGCCCAGCTCTACGACATGCTGGCCAGCATGTCGCCCCGCCCCAACGATGAACCGCAGATCGTGGTCCTGACCCCCGGCATCTACAACTCGGCCTACTACGAGCACGCCTATCTCGCCCAGCAGATGGGGGTCGAGCTGGTCCAGGGATCCGATCTGATGGTGGACGATGACGATATCGTGCACATGCACACCGTCGATGGGCTCAAGCGGGTCGATGTGATCTATCGGCGCGTCGACGATCTTTTCCTGGATCCGGAGGCTTTCCATCCGGATTCCCTGCTCGGCACGCCGGGGCTGCTGCGCGCCTGGCGGGCGGGGAAGGTGGCGCTGGCCAACGCCCCCGGCGCCGGCGTCGCCGACGACAAGGTGGTCTACGCCTTCGTGCCCAGGCTGATCAAGTACTATCTCGACCAGGAGCCGACCATCCCCAACGTGCCCAGCTACCTCTGCATGCTCGAGGAGGACCGCCGCTACGTGCTCGATCACCTCGACGAGCTGGTGGTCAAACCCGCCAACGAGTCGGGCGGATACGGCATGCTGATCGGCCCGCGGGCAACCGAGGAGGAGCGTCGGGAGTTCGCCAGGCGCATCGAGGCCGATCCGCGCAACTACATGGCGCAGCCCACGCTTGCCCTGTCCACCGCGCCGACGCTGTTCGACGGCGCTCCGGAGCCCCGCCACGTCGATCTGCGGCCGTTCATCCTGTCCGGCCCCGAAACCCACGTCACCATGGGTGGATTGACGCGCGTGGCGCTGGTCAAGGACTCGCTGGTCGTCAACTCTTCCCAGGGCGGTGGCAGCAAGGACACCTGGATCGTCGAAACCGAGGGGGAGTGAGGCCATGCTGTCACGAGTCGCCGAGAACCTATACTGGCTGGCACGCTACGTCGAACGCGCGGAGGACACTGCCCGGCTGATCAGCGTCAACAGCAACCTGCTTCTCGACATGCCCGGCAAGGCGGCGCTGAGCTGGTCGACGCTGATCGACATCACCGGCAGTGGCGAGGTCTTCGATACGCTGTTCGACGAACGCAACGAGCGCAATGTGGTGGACTTCCTCTGCCTGTCACGCGAACACGACAGCTCGATCCTGTCGTCACTGGCCAACGCCCGGGAAAACCTGCGCACCACCCGCGACGTGGTGCCACGGGAAATCTGGGAAGAGATCAATCACTGCTATCTGGAGATCAGCGAACAGACCCAGGCCGGCATGAAACCTCGCCAGCGCGATGGATTTCTCAAGAGCGTCACCCGGGCGTGCCAGACGTTGACCG
The DNA here is from genome assembly GCF_937921195.1 of uncultured Salinicola sp. Classification (NCBI taxonomy): domain Bacteria; kingdom Pseudomonadati; phylum Pseudomonadota; class Gammaproteobacteria; order Oceanospirillales; family Halomonadaceae; genus Salinicola; species uncultured Salinicola sp. The sequence goes on along the minus strand of NZ_CALFQK010000200.1, from coordinate 9,565 downwards.
GCTTGATCGAGGGCACCTTGAGCCATACCGAAGCCCGCACGTTCCTCTCGCTGGGGCGCCATCTCGAGCGCGCCGACATGACCACGCGGATCATCGATGTGCGCTCCGGCAACCTGCTCCCCCGCAACCCCGAGGAGCTGATTCCGTTCGAACACCTGCAGTGGATGAGCGTGCTCAAGTCGCTGACGGCCTATCAGATGTATCGCCAGAACGTGAGACTGCGGGTGAGAGGACCGGACGTGCTGCGCTTTCTGCTGCAGAATCGCGCGCTGCCCCGGTCCGTGCTGCGCAGCCTGGAGGAGGTCAGTTGGGAGCTGCAGTCGCTGCCCAATCACGACCGGCCGCTGGCGGTCGCCGCCCTGGTCCGCGCGGAAGTCGCCGAAGCGGACGTGCAGTCGCTGGCACGGGCTCCGGATCAGTTGCACCGGTTGATCGACGAGTTCCAGATCGGCTTCAACAATCTCCACGAAGCGATCGCCAGCGCCTACTTCGCGGTGAGCGAACGGCCGGTCAAGTCGTCGCAAACCCAAGAGCAGACGATGCTGGACGACGATGACGACGACTGATCGGAACGACCGCCGGATTCGACACCTTCCGACAGAACCGCAGCCGAGACGGCTGCATCAGCCAGCCCGTATGACCTGATGAGATCACCTCATCGGGTCACCCGTCGTTTCGCATCCGCCCGCGTTTGAAGCAGCCTTCAGGCCTGGGCCGTCGTCGCGCCTCGCGACACCACTCCATGGATGTAATGGAGCTTGTCGCGGATCGGTGGCGTGATGACCAGCGGCACCATGTCCAGCAACCCCATCTCGCGATTGAGCTCGTTCAACGCGAGGCCGATCTGCTGGTAGGCCAGGATCATGCCGTCGATGCCGCCATCGTGCTCGGCACGGCGCATGCCGAGATTGTCGCCCGTGTCCAGCACGGCGACGATGTCCTGGTAGGCGGCAAAGGTTTCGGCGAAATCCTCCCAGGCGTGCATGGTCGCATAGGCAGAGACATGGGATGCCGGCCAGTCCGGCGCGGGCCCCTGCTCGTAGTAGCGCTCCAGCGCCTCGGCATAGGTCGGGTCGTCGTGATCGCCGAAGACGGCACGGCTCCCCTCCTCGTCCTGCCCCTTGATCAGCAGGTCCCAGTAATAGTGGCCGATCTCGTGACGGAAGTGGCCGATCAGGGTCCGGTGGGACTCGTTCATGTCGACGCGCAGGCGCTCACGCTCCGCGTCGTCGGTCTCCTTCAGATTGATCGTGATCAACCCCTGGGCATGGCCGGTGTAGACCTTCTCGCCACTGCCGGTCGATCGCCACAGGCCTGCGTCCGGCATGGCATCCGCCATGAACGCGAAACTGAGCGGCAATGGCGATTCGTCTTGTGGAGCGGGATGCGGCAGGCCGATCAGATCCAGAGTGTAGAAGAGCCGCCGCTTGGCGGCTTCCAGGGCTGCCCAGCGTGCCCGATGGCCCTCGACCGAGAGATCGGGGATCACCGCGTTGTGTCGGCAGCAGTCGCAAAGCCCACCGTAAGCCGCGTGATCTTCCGGGGTCTGCATCCGGTTGCAGACGCCCTCGCTGGCGAAGTTGAAGCACTTGACCAGGGCCTGGCCACACCCCGGGTTGGCACAACGGTAGCCGACCTCGCTGTCCGGGATCATCGCCGCGATGGCTTGGCACGAGGGGCACCAGCCGACTTCCGCATCGCAGACGACGCACCGGGTGTTATCGAAGAACAGCCGACTCGGCGGGTTGCAGTGATGGCATTCGAACGTACGCATGACCAATCTCCCTATCAGTGGCGCAGCGAGGCTGACGACGGAATGATTCCACACGCCAGACAAGAAGATTAGCAAAACGCGGCAGACTCAGGAGCCCATCGCGTTGCGACGATCAAATTCGATTCTGGAGAAGGCCTGATCCAGGTTTTCCACCCGGTCCACCACCGCGGGCTCCCCGGCCTCGATATCTTTCCCGGTACGCGTCTCGATCAAGGTAGCGAGCGATGCGCTGTCCAGTTGGCCGTCGTAGTGGACGCGATCGACCGAGGCGTCGGCGGAACCCGGCAGATAGATGGTGTTGTTGGAGAAGTCCACCGCGTAGGCAATCACGCCGGGGATGATGAACAGCAGCAGTCCCAACCCATCGGCAATCGCCACGCCAGGATCGATGCGACCCTGGAGCTGGCCCTTGCGCTCGGGATAGAAAAGCGTACCGCAACCGGCAAGCGAGAGGACGAGCCCGGACACGACCGCGCCCACCACGAGACGTCGCAACAGAGAAAGCATTGAAGAGTTCCAGTGACAGTTGGTGACGCAAGGTAACCTAATCCATCACCCACCATCCGTCCAGGCATCGAACCTGGCCGAGCGTCTCCAGAAGTGGCGCCCGAACTCCGGTCGGGCGCCTCGACAGGCGCTGGACTACCGGATCAGACCAGTGATGCGCCGTAACCCCACAGCAGCACGGTAATGGCCAGCAGGGCTTCCAGCACCAGCACGCCAATGGCGAGCGCGGCGCTCGAGGCCCGCAGCCCCTCGTGCTGATCGATGCCCAGGAACGACGGCAGTCCCGCATAGACGAGATACACCGTGTAACAGAGCCCTGCGATGCCGGCCAGCAGGCACAGCCACACCAGTGGATAGAGCGCCACCACGCCGCTCAGGAACATGGGTGTCGCCATGTATCCCGCGAACACGACGCAATGGCTCAAGTCGGGACGCTCGGGATAGCGGCGCGCCAGCCAGTGGATGACGTTCCCCATCAGCCACACGGCACCCAGAATCAGCGCATAGAAGATGATGGCCAGCAGCACGGCCGTCGATGGCGATACGCTCACCGTCTTCGCCATCCCGGTCTCCGTGGTGCCGAAGTGCCAACCCACCACTGTCGTGCCGATGAAAGCGCAGACCACCGGAATGGCGGCCATCAGCAGCACGTGGGAACCGTAGAAGTGCGACACGGTCTCGTTCTCGCCGCGGATCTGTTGCCACTCGCGATTGGGATGCGTGAGCAGTCCCCAGACGTGATGAATCATGAAACACCTCCTTCCGGCGCGGGCCGCCAACGACGGATGTTCGATGGTGTCCTGTTCCGCTCGCCTCTCCGACGACGCCGGATGCGACCCTGACTTTCACTATAGAAAAGATTGCGGGAGTGGAAAGGCCAATCTCACCGTCGGGTTCGCACTGGCCGGGGGACGGAGCTTTTTAGCGTCGGCCCCTCCCCGTCGGCAGTTCCCATCTCTATACTGGCCAGCCTGAGAACGACTGCAGATCACGCCATGTCCCTACAGGCGCGTTCCGCTCGACGCCGATGAATACAGGAAAGAACACCCAATGCGTGCCAGCCAATTACAGATCTCGACCCTCAAGGAAACTCCGGCGGACGCGGAGATCGTCAGCCATCAACTGATGTTGCGAGCCGGCATGATCCGACGCCTGACATCGGGGCTCTACACCTGGCTGCCAGTGGGGGTGAGGACGCTGCGCAAGGTCGAGCGCATCGTTCGCGAGGAGATGGATCGGGCCGGTGCGCAGGAGGTGCTGATGCCCGCGGTACAGCCCGCGGAGCTATGGCAGGAGTCCGGCCGCTGGGACGAGTACGGTCCCGAACTGCTGCGCCTCAAGGATCGTCATCAGCGCGACTACTGCGTGGGCCCGACCCATGAAGAGGTCATCACCGACCTGGTGCGTCGCGAGATCGGCAGCTACAAGCAGTTGCCGACCAACTTCTACCAGATCCAGACCAAGTTTCGCGACGAGATCCGCCCCCGCTTCGGTGTCATGCGTTCGCGCGAATTCATCATGAAGGACGCCTACTCGTTCGATACCGACGAAGACGGTCTCAAGGCGTCCTATCAGCGCATGTACGACGCCTACGTCCGGATCTTCACCCGCCTGGGCCTCGATTTCCGTCCGGTACTGGCCGACAACGGCTCCATCGGCGGTACCGGCTCGCACGAGTTCCACGTGCTGGCCGATTCCGGCGAGGACGCGGTGGTCTTCTCCACCGGCTCGGACTACGCCGCCAATATCGAGAAGGCCGAGGCGCTGCCGCCCGCGGGCGCCGAGCGCGCTGCCCCGCAGGAAACGATGCGCCAGGTGCCCACGCCCGGCGTTCGCACGATCGCGGCGCTGGTCGATGGGTTCGGCCTGCCCATCGAGAAGACCGTCAAGACGTTGATCGTGCATGCCGCCGGCGGCGGCCTGATCGCGCTGATGGTGCGTGGCGACCATCAGCTCAACGAGATCAAGGCCGAGAACCTCGACGCCGTCGCGGCGCCGTTGACCATGGCCAGCGAGGAGGAGATTCGGGCCGCCATCGGCGCGGGCCCCGGCTCGCTGGGACCGGTCGGGCTGCCGCTGCGACTGATCGTCGATCACAGCGTCGCGCTGATGAGCGACTTCGGTGCGGGCGCTAACGTCGACGATCAACATCTCTTCGGCATCAACTGGGAGCGCGACCTGCCGCTGCCGGAAGTCGCGGATCTGCGCAATGTGGTCGAAGGCGATCCGTCGCCGGATGGCAACGGCACGCTGTCGATCACCAGGGGCATCGAGGTCGGCCACGTGTTCCAGCTCGGCCAGAAGTATTCGCGGGCCATGAACGCCACCGTGCTCGATGACACCGGTCAACCGGCGACCGTGTGGATGGGCTGCTACGGTATCGGCATCACCCGCGTGGTGGCGGCAGCCATCGAACAGAACCACGACGCCGGCGGCATCATCTGGCCCGATGCCATCGCCCCCTTCCAGTTGGCGATCGTGCCGATGAACGCGCACAAGTCGGATCGGGTTCGCGAAACGGCCGACAGGCTCTACCAGGAGTTGACCGATGCCGGCATCGATGTGCTGCTGGACGATCGCGATCTTCGCCCCGGCGTGAAGTTCGCCGATCAGGAGTTGATGGGCATCCCTCATCGCCTGGTGGTCGGCGATCGCGGACTCGACAACGGCGAGCTGGAATACAAGGGTCGTCGCGACAGCGAGGTCACCATGGTGGCGGTGGACGAGCTCCGACACTTCCTCGACGCCAGGTTCGCCTGATCACGCGCCAGCTCGTGACAAGGTCTCTTCTCGCGCTGGCGGCAACGACCTGGCTCGTCGCCGCCAGCGCGAATGCCGGGGAGCAGACTGCAAGCGAGATCGACGAGCCGCTCTCCCAGGCGCTGCTCGATGCCCTGTCGCGGGTCATGGCGGAGCCCGACGGGTTCGAGGACGCCTTCGACGCCCAGGTATGGCTACTGGACATGCAGTCGCGGCTGGCCAGGCGGCAGCCCAAGGCCTACCCCTCTCGCCGCCAGCGGCTGACCCTGCTCGAGCGAATCCACGCCGAAGCCCGGCGTGCCGGCCTGCCGCCAGAGCTGGTCCTGGCGTTGATCGATGTGGAGAGCCGTTTCCAGCCCACGGCGGTCTCGCCGGCCGGAGCGCTGGGATTGATGCAGGTGATGCCGTTCTGGAAAGCCGAGCTCGGCCGCCCCCAGGACGACCTTCACGATATCGACACCAACCTTCGCTACGGCTGCACCATTCTCGCGCACTATCTCGAGCGCGAGCAGGGGGACTGGACCCGCGCGCTGGCGCGCTACAACGGCAGCCTGGGCCGCACGATCTACCCGGAGCAGGTGATGCAGGCCTGGTTCACCCGGTGGTGGGTCGATCGCTGACTCCAGTTCCGGCGACAGCTAGCGTTTGCGATCCTCGACCTCGGTATGTGACGTCCCCGGTGGGAGCGGATGGCCCTTGGCCAGTTCGGCCCGCGTCGCCTCGCGCACCTCCAGCACCTCGATGTCGTAGGTCAGCGTCTCCCCCGCCAGCGGATGATTGGCATCCACGGTGACCCGCGTGTCGTCGGCCGCCACGACCGTGACCGTGCGCGGGCCGTCCGGGCCCTGAGCCTGAAACCGCTGGCCCGCCTGGAGTCGCTGATCCTGCGGGAAAGCCGAGCGCGCGCTGACGCTGACCAGCGCTTCGTCGCGCTGGCCATAAGTGTCGCCAGGCGCCAGCGTGACACGCAGCCGCTCGCCGGCCCGCCGGGCGGCCAGCGCGCTCTCCAGCGCCGGGAACAGGTTGCCGTGGCCGTGAAGATATTCGAGTGGTCGTTGACGCGCCCGGGAATCGTCCAGGGTGCGACCGCGCTCGTCCGCGAGGACGTAGTGAAGGGTCGCAACGTGGGACGGCTCGATGGCGAGCTGGCTCATGATGGCTCCAGAGTGAGGGTGGTATTCGTGGCGATGAACTGGCGGCAGTCGGATCGATGGCTCAGGAGGGATGCTTGCGCAACGCCTCCACGGAGACTTCCAGACGCTGGGTCTGCTGTAGCAGGTTGAGCAGCACGATGGCCCGCTCCTCGCCCTTCTGCGCCTCGAAAACCGCCTGAAGCGCACGGAAAGGCCCGTCGGTGATCTCGACGATATCGCCCTGGCGATAGTAGACGTTGGCGCGGTCACGGCTGCTGTCGGCACTGACGCGGTCGCGTAGCGTATCGACCAGCGCATCCTGCACGAACACCGGCTCGTTGCCGAAACTGACCAGCCGCAATACGCCACGGGTGGAACGGATCGGCCGCCAGTTGCTGGCCATTCGATCGAGACGAATGAACAGATAGTGCGGGAACAGCGGCTCGGCCACCCAGGCCAGCTTGCCACGCCGGCGCTTCTGGACCTCGAGCACCGGGTGGAACACCTCGTAGCCCTGGTTGTCGAGATGTTCGCTGGCACGAAAGGACTCGCCGCCCTTGCATTGGATCACGTACCAGCGGGGTAGCGACTCGCCGTCCTGCGTCGACTCACTGGTCATCGGTATATCCTTCCTGATCACAGCCACTAAAGAGACAATCCATGTCGTCACGCCCGTTGCCGGGGCAATATCACACGCTATCGCGGGATCGCCGACACGGCATTCGGGCCAGACGCGACAGGCCATCTAGCGTACCATTTTCGATCCGACTCGTCCGCCCGCGGCGGGTCGATCCGGTTTCTTGGAAACACTGAATAGATCGGCGAGCAGGATGAAGCGCAACGCAGCGATTCACCTGCGCAGACATTTAGGCAGCGATTCCTTTGGAGGTTGCATGCAACACGAGCCACGTGACTGGCTGACATCCTTGCGCGTCTATCTGCGGGCTCCGGTCGTGACCTTGCTGTTTTTGGGGTTTTCCGCCGGCCTACCCTACCTGCTGGTGTTCTCGACGCTCACCGCCTGGCTCGAGGACAGCGGCGTCGAAGTGGCCGCCATCGGTTTCTTCAGTTGGGTGGGGCTGCTCTACTCGATCAAGCTGTTCTGGGCGCCGATCGTCGACCGCGTCAGGCTACCGCTGGTTGGGCGCTGGCTGGGCCAGCGCCGCAGCTGGATGCTGCTGGGCCAGGCCCTGATCGGCGGCGGCCTGCTCGGTCTCTCCGGGCTGGACCCCGCCGGCCACCTGCCGCTGGTGGCGGCCTTCGCCCTGCTCACCGCCTTCGGCGCCGCGACCCAGGACATCGTCATCGACGCCTATCGTATCGAGTCCGGCGAAGCGGCCATCCAGGCAGCCATGGCATCGACCTACATCATCGGCTATCGCATCGGTATCGTGATGGCCGGCGCGGGCGCGCTCTACATCGCCGACGCCGCTTCCTGGGCGGTCGCCTACCTGAGCATGGCCGCGCTGGTGTCGGTGGGCGTGATAACCGTGCTGGTGCGGCCGGAGCCGCCACGCCCCCAGAGTCTCTCGGTGGTGCTGTTTCATCCGCGGGTGAAGCGCTTCCTGCGCCAGCGGCGACAGCGGCCCGGTTGGCAGCGTCAGGCCGGTGCCTGGCTGATCGCCGCGGTGGTCTGCCCGATCAGCGACTTCTTCCAGCGCTACGGCCGGCTGGCGCTGTGGCTGCTGGTCTTCATCGGCATCTACCGGATCAGCGACATCTCGATGGCGGCGATGGCCAACCCGCTCTACCTGAGTCTGGGCTTCACCAAGAGCGATATCGCCAGCGTCACCAAGGTCTTCGGCGTGCTGATGACCATCGGCGGTGGCGTGCTGGGCGGCCTGCTGGTGGTTCGCTACGGGCTGGGCCGAATGCTGGTCGTGGGCGCGCTCGCCGTGGCGCTGACCAATCTGCTGTTCGCCTTGCTCGCCACCGGCGGCGACAGCCTGCCGCTGCTGGTCGTCGCCATCACCGGGGACAATCTGGCCAACGGACTCGCCAGCACGGTCTTCATCGCCTTCCTGTCGAGCCTGACCTCGCGCACCTACACCGCGACCCAGTACGCGCTGTTCTCGTCGTTGATGACGCTACCCGGCAAGTTCATCGGCGGCTTCTCCGGCCTGGTGGTGGCCGATCTCGGCTACGCCAGCTTCTTCGGCATCGTCTGCCTGCTGGGCCTGCCTGCGGTGGCACTGGCCTGGTGGCTCAGTCGACGTTTGCCGACACTCGATGGCGCGGAGGCCGATACCGGCGGCTCAACGACCGGGCACCCGGCCGCGGCGTTTCAGGGAAGTCCGGAGTTTCAGGAGAGCCCGGGGATTCAGGAGAGGGCAGCGCGCCCGTCGATGCGTGCCGACGGGCGCCAGGGCGAGGAGTCGGGCCGCTGAGCAGCCCGCCGAAGCCTTCAGCCGAGGGACGTTCTCTGCCGGGCGAGCCACTCCAGCGCGCCATCGGAGGCCACCCACTGGTCGCGCATCAGCTGGCGGTACTGCCACGCCTCCGCCCGCGTCCCCGGCTCCGGCATGTCCTCGCCGAGCCGCGCCGGACGGGGCCTGTCCTCGCACAGGATCGTGAGGATGTAGGGGTTGGAGGCGTAGACCTCCCGCAGCACGGCAAGCGCATCGTCGTGCCGGGTCAGGCGATAGAGCGCCAGCACCCTGCCCATCTGCACCCCCAGCATCTCGGCGCCTTCCGGGCCCTGCTCGCTCACCGCCAGCGCCTGCTCGTCACGCCCCTCGCGCAGCAGCTGATCGATCACCAGCTCGCGCAGGCCGAGGCTGTCCTCCTCGTCCAGTGCCAGCAGCCGCTGGGCCAGTCGCCGCGCCTCCTGGCCCGCGCCCCGCTCCATGCCGATGACCAGCGCCAGCCCGGTCCGCAGTAGCGTGGCATTGTCCGCGTCGTGCCAGGAGAACGTCCCACCGGCGTCCTCGAGCTGGCTCAGCCAGAAGCCGTAGCGTTCGGCCAATGGCGTGAAGAAGGTATCGACCATCCACGGCAGGCTACCGAAGCGGCTGGCCAGCGCCAGCGTCAACGCCTGCATCACGCGAGGTGCGTCGAGCCACTCCGGATTCGAGCACAGCGCCTGCAGCCACTGCGGTGCCGTCACCCAGGGGTCGCCCAGGAATCCGAGCGCGGCATCCTCGTCGATCTCGACCTCGCAGGCCTCGGCCCAGCCCCGGTAGAGCGACGCCTCGCGGGCGCTGGGCTCGTACAGCAGCGCGCCGTCATCGACGTGACTCAGCTCGAGGCGTGGCGGCCGCTGCTGGGTGTGCAGCAACGCCTGCAGCGCCGTCAGTGGACCGGACAACGCCTCTTCGGAGTGAATCACCTGCTCTGCCAGCGCCGCCTGGGGATCGTCACGACAGGCAAGGCCTACCTCGATGTGCGCCAG
>NZ_CALFQK010000199.1:0-8194 GCF_937921195.1 uncultured Salinicola sp. | reverse complement strand
CAGCGTCTTGATGCGGATCTTCTCGTCGGCGTTCTCGCGCTTGGTGTCGAGGAAACGCAGGATGTCCGGGTGGTGGGCGTTGAGATAGACCGCGCCCGCGCCCTGGCGCGCGCCCAGCTGATTGGCGTAGGAGAAGGCGTCTTCGAGCATCTTCATGATCGGAATGATGCCGGAGGACTGGTTCTCGATGCGCTTGATCGGCGCCCCCGCCTCGCGGATGTTGGAGAGCGAGAACGCCACCCCACCGCCGCGCTTGGAGAGCTGCAGCGCCGAGTTGATGGAGCGCCCGATGGACTCCATGTTGTCCTCGATGCGCAGCAGGAAGCAGGAGACCAGCTCGCCGCGCTGGCGCTTGCCACAGTTGAGGAAGGTCGGCGTCGCCGGCTGGAAGCGGCCGTGGATGATCTCCTCGACCAGCTGTTTGGCCAGCGTCTCGTCGCCGCGCGCCAGGCTCAGCGCGACCATGCAGACGCGGTCCTCGAAACGCTCGAGGTAACGCTTGCCGTCGAAGGTCTTGAGCGTGTAGCTGGTGTAGTACTTGAACGCGCCCAGGAAGCTCTGGAAGCGGAACTTCGCCGCGTAGGCCTGATCGAACAGCGCCGTGACGAAGCTGAAGTCGTACTGATCGAGGACCTGCTGCTCGTAGTAGCCCTCTTCCACCAGATAGTCGAGCTTCTCCTTCAGCGAGTGGAAGAACACGGTGTTCTGGTTCACGTGCTGCAGGAAATACTGACGCGCCGCTTCCCGGTCCTTGTCGAGCTGCAGACGGCCATTGGCGTCATACAGGTTCAACATGGCGTTGAGCGCGTGATAATCGAGCGCCTTGGCATTGTGTTCGGCGCTGACGGCAGGCCGCACGGTCGTATCCGTATCTAGGCTGAGCGTTTCCAAAATTCGGTCACCCCTGCAAGGACTCGATGGACATCTTCGGTCGTGCCCATCAGTTCGAAACGATAGAGAAGCGGTACCCGACACTTTTTCGCGACAACCCGTCCCGCCAGGCCAAAGGCCTCGCCGAAATTGGTATTGCCGCCGGCGATGACGCCGCGAATCAGGGACCGATTATGTTCGTCATTCAGAAAGCGAATGACTGGCGCGGGCACCGCGGAGCGCGGATCGCCGTCACCATAGGTCGGTACAACAAGAATGTAGGGTGTTTCGACCTGCAGGGGGGGAGCACTCCGGTCGAGCGGAATCCGGCTGGCCGGCAACCCCAGTTTCTCGACGAAGCGCCGCGTATTGCCTGATTTGGTCGAGAAATAGACCAGCCCAGCCATGACGGTCTCCTGCGCCCCTGCGCGGTATCGGCAGCGCGGGCGAGGCCTGCGCTAGCCGGAAAAAGTCGAGTCTGAAAAATTCGAAGCGATCGGATCAGGCAACCAGCGTGCTGATCTTGTCCGGACGGAACCCGGCCCAGTGATCTTCACCCGCGACCACGACCGGCACCTGGCGATAGCCCAGGTTCTGAACGCGCTGCATCGCATCGGCGTCTTGGGTCAGATCAACCACGGTATAGTCGATTCCTTGCTTGTCCAGAGCGCGGTATGTGGCATTGCACTGGACGCAGGCCGGCTTGCTATAGATCGTGATGCTCATGATAACCATCCTTGACAGGGAAAGACGCCATCGACAGCCGATGGTGCAGGCTATGGCGGTTGGGAAATCACGGTTCTGCACCGTTCCCGCCGCCTCTGGAAAAACACTATATATGGTAGCCGACGGTTTTTCCAAGCATAGATGTGGTCTTTTTCTGTCAATATCCTGTGGACAATTCTGCACGGCCTGGGAGCCCGCATGGTAGCCGGCCTCCCGCGCTGTCAAGGTCTGAAATCGAGCTCGTTTTCCACCAAGAACGCCGAGTGGCTTGTGCCACCCGGCGCATCGAAACACCATATCTGGTAGTGCCAGGCGCCGAGGCCGCTAGCGCAAGCCGCGCGGGCTACCCCTTCTTGATCTCATGTCCGCCGAACTCGTTGCGCATGGCGGAAAGCAGCTTGTCACCGTAGGAGTCCGGCTCGCGGGAACGCAGACGCTCGAGCAGGGAGAGGGTAATCACCGGCGCGCTGACCTCGAGTTCGATCGCCTCGTTCACGGTCCAGCGCCCCTCGCCGGAGTCCGAGACATAGGGCGCGATACCCTCGAGCGACGGATTCTTCTCCAGCGCGTCGGCGGTCAGGTCGAGCAGCCAGGAGCGCACCACGCTGCCGTGGCGCCAGATCTCGGCGATCTGGTGCAGATCGAGGTCGAAATCCTTGCGCTCCATGATGGCGAAGCCCTCGGCATAGGCCTGCATCATGCCGTACTCGATGCCATTGTGGACCATCTTGGTGAAGTGGCCTGCGCCGTTGGGACCGACATGCCCCCAGCCTTTGTCGGCGGCAGGCGCCAGGCTCTCGAACAGCGGCCGGAGCGAATCGACGATAGCCGTCTCGCCACCGACCATCATGCTGTAGCCCTCCTGCAACCCCCAGACGCCGCCGCTGGTACCGACATCGACCGCATGCACCTGGCGCTTTTGCAGGGTCTCGGCCCGGCGCACGGTGTCCTTGTACATCGAGTTGCCGCCATCGATCACGATATCGTCCTGCGACAGCAGCGGTTCCAGCTCGTCGATGAGCTTGTCGACCAGGGGCCCGGCCGGGACCATCAGCCAGACGATTCTGGGTGTCGGCAACGCCTCCACCGCTGCCGCCAGGGTCGCGGACGATTCGATGCCCTTCTCCGCCGCCCTGGCCATCGCCTCTTCGCTGGGGTCGTGCCCTACCACCCGGTGTCCGCCCCGTACCAGGCGCTCCGCCATGTTGGCGCCCATGCGCCCGAGTCCCACCATTGCCAGATCCATAAGAACTCCTCTTGAGAGCAAAAGACCTTGAGAGAGTAAAGAGACCGCCTGTCGGGGCAGGATCGTGTTCGGCTAGCCCCCCGAACGCATCAGATGGCTCGCGATCAGCCGTCTTGCCGGCCAGGCCGCCTCGCCCGCCCGCAACACGGCCTTGCGCAGCCATCTGGCCGGCGTTCGATCATCGGTATAGAGCCCGACGATCGCCAACGTCGCGGCGAACAGCGGCGCCGTCGCCAGGCGCTGTTCCCGCTGGTACCGACTCAGCAGCTCGGGGGACGCGATATCCTGCCCCCGGGCGTGCGCCTCGCCGATCCTCTCGGCCAGCCTCGCCAATCCCTGCAGCCCGAGATTGAAGCCGTGCGCGGTCACCGGGTGCATCCCCACGGCGGCGTCGCCGACCAACGCCTGACGACGACCGACGAAGCGCTCGGCATAGACGCTGACCAGCGGATAGCAGTGCGGTTCGGCAATTCGATGCATGGCGCCCAGCCGACCCTCGAAGCGCCGGGTAATGTCGGCGTCGAATGCCTCGTCGCTCAGCGCCAGCTGCTGCGTCATCGCCGCGGGGGGAAGCGTGAGCACCAGTGACGAACAGTGGGTATCCACCGGCAACAGCGCCAGCGTCTGGCCGTAACCGAACCACTCCCAGGCGGTCTGGTCGTGAGGCTCGTCGTGATGCATCCGGCAGACCAGCATCTGCTGGCCGTGCTGGTAGGTATGGGCGGGGATGCCCATGGCCTGCCGCGTGGCGGAAAAGCGGCTGTCCGCCGCCACCAGCAGCGAAGCCTGGATACGTTCGCCACTCCCGAGCCGGATATCGACTTCCGCGTCGTCGGCCTGGAATCGCGCGATCTCCTGCTGGTCGCGCCACAGGATATCCCCCGCTCCCGGCGCCTCCGCCTGCACGGCGGCATAGGCGGCCCGACGGATCGCCTGGTTGGGCACCAGGCAACCGAGCGGGTCGTCCCGGGTGGCGCCCGGCGCAATTTCCATGGCGAACAGCGACTGCCCGTCGAAGACCTTGGCGGCACGCATTCGGGCCCGCTCGTCGTGATCGATCCGCGACCAGATATCGAGCCTGCCGAGGATCTGCTGTGAGGCCCGGGTCAGCGCGATCTCCCGGCCGTCGTTGCCAGGGTCCGCCATCGCCGATCTCGGCTGGCGATCGATCAGCACCGAACTCACACCCTTGCGCGACAGCGCGTTGGCCAGACACAGGCCGATGGGCCCCGCGCCGACGATAGCGACGTCGACCTGCGTGGTCGGGGTTGAATCATCCATTCGTGCCGCTCCCTAGCCTCGATGGGGCGTAACGGTAACGGAAAAGCGGCCAGCGACGAAGCCTCGGTGACAGCCTGACTCCGCCATCGTGGGACAACGGCGTGGCGCTCGACGCGACAGGAGCGGCGCCGGAGCGGCACCGGACCGCGCTCTCAACGCCCTTCGTCATGGATATTGACGTGCCCGGTCTTGTCCCGGAACACCTTCTCCTCGAACTCGACTTCCAGGTGCTTGTCGCCCTTCTGCTTGAGCCGGTGATACTCCAGCCCACTGAAACTCAACTCCAGTTGATCGTCATACGCTTCAAGCAGTTTTCTGAATTCGCCGACCGTAATGATCATGCCATCTCCTTTCTCGAGGGAACGTCGGATCCCTTCCGACACTCCAAGCCTAGACCATGACGCCGGCTTGGAGTTTCGTCATCGCATCGAGGATGCGGACAGCCCCTACCGTTCGGCTCACCGCTCTTGGACAGTGGCTCATGGTTGCTCTAGCGTAGAGCGGCGCCAGCAAGGAGCAAGGCGTCTCATCGCCCTATCATCGACACTCGCGGATCGTTTCATCGAAACCTCGACAGGGTTTCCTTTCCAGCCAGGAGTATGAGTTCATGAATCTTCGTTTCCTTTCCGCCGCACTGTTGACCGCGTCCATCGCCGCCTCTCCCCTGGCGTCGGCCTTCAGTTTCGATAGCGCCAAGAAAAACGCCGGCGAGATGATGTCAGGGCAATCCTCCCAGGGCGGCGGGGCGGCCAGCAGCGCCTCGCTGCTCAGCTCGCTGGGCTCCGGGTCGATGAACCTGGGCAGCATGCAGAACGTGGCCGGGGTCCTGGGCTACTGCCAGCAGCAGGGCTATACCGAAAGCACGACCGACAAGGTCAAGAACAGCCTGCTCGAGAAGGTCGGCGGCCAGAGTCAGGCCAAGGAGGATCCCGGTTACCAACAAGGCCTGAGCGGCCTGTTGCAGGGCGGCAACGGCCAGACCTTCAGCCTGGCCAATCTCAAGGATCAGGCAGGCAAAAAGGCCTGCGGCATGATCACCGACAAGGCCATGTCCTCTTTCCTCGGCGGCTGACACACCCTCGCGCCAGTCTTCACACCACCGCCGGGCGCCCTGCGCATCACGATATCGGGGCGCCCGTTCTTCGATGGCCGCGGCGAAGGCCATCTTCGCTTTCCCGGATTCACGGCGGATCGACGGCCTCGTCACGTTGCCGACAGAACTCGACGAATCGCTCGATCAACGGACTGCGGTACTTGTCGCGGTGCAGCACCAGGCTGAACTCACGGGTCATGTCCAGGTCCAGGTCGATCTCGACCAGACGCCCATCCCTCAGGGCGTGCCGCGCCTCCAGCGCGGATAGGCAGGTCAGCCCGAGCCCGGCCGCGGCGGCGTTGATGATCGCCTCCGCCGAGTTGATCTCCAGGCTCAGTTCCCACTGCGGCAGGCGCGGGGCGATGAATCGCATGAACTGCTCCCGCGTGCCGGAGCCCGGTTCGCGCAGCAGCCACCCGTATTCTGCCAGCCTCTCGACCGCCACCGGCCCCGGGGCCGCAGCCAGCGGGTGATCGCAGGAGGCCGCCACCAGCATCCGGTCGCGGCGCCACGGCAGCACATGGAAACGCTCTCCCGCGACCCGGCCCTCGATCATTCCGACGTCCAGCTCGAACGCTTCCAGCGCCGTGCAGATCGATGCGCTGTTGGCGATGGTGACCCGCTGATCGCGATGCCCGCTCTCGACACGGAAGTCCCGCAACAGCGCCGGCAGCAGCTGGTGGCCGATGGTGTAACTGGCACCGATATGGAGATGCCCGCCCAGGGCATCGTTGTCGAACAGCTGCTCGATCGCGTCGCTGCGGGCCAGCAGTTCATCCGCCATCGGCAACAATCGCCGCCCCTGGTCGTTGAGATAGAGCCGGTTGCGGTGACGATCGAAGAGCGTGCGACCGCACTGTTTCTCCAGTTCCGCCAGCGCGATGCTGACCGCCGGCTTGGTCAGGAACAGCGTCGCCGCCGCCGCGGTCAAGGTGCGCTCGCGCGCCACCGCGACGAATACCCGAAGCTGACGGAACGTGATCGCCATGGCTCCCTCTCTTTCGTTGAATTTCGTTCGTTAAATTTCACAAAACGACAAGTAAATAAAGTTAAAATATAACGATATCGCAAAATGCCATAAGGTGTCTCCATCGATCATGAGGAGACCCTCCATGCCGACCCTGACCCAACGTCTACAGACTGCGCCAACGCCGATGGCCGGCCTGGCGCTGGGGATCTCCAGCCTGGGCTGGAGCTGGGAGAGCTTCGCGCCCCTCGGCGGTAGCGCGCAGCTGGCCGGCGCGATAACCGCCGCGGTGCTGCTGCTGATCCTGGGTGCCAAGTTCGTGCTCCACCCCCGCCTGCTGCTGGCGGACCTGGCGCACCCCGTCGTCGGCAGCGTCGTGCCGACCTTCGCCATGGCGTTGATGGTGGTGTCGAAAGCCGCCGGGGAGTGGCTGATGCCAGCCGTCGGGGTCACGCTCTGGCTCGTGGCGGTGGCGCTGCACCTGAGCTTTCTCGTCGCCTTTATCGTGCATCGTGCGCGCGCGTTCGAACTCCACCACATGGTGCCGGCCTGGTTCGTACCGCCGGTGGGGATCATCGTCGCCGATGTCGCGTTCCCCGGCGTCTCGGCACTGCATCCGCTGGCCATCGGCCTGCTCTACCTCGGCATGGGGCTCTACGCCATCCTGCTGCCGGTCATGATCTACCGGCTGATCTTCGCCGACGAGATCCCCGACCCCGCCAAACCGACCATCGCCATCATGGCGGCACCGGCCAGCCTGTCGCTGGCCGGCTATCTCACCGTCGTCGAGACGCCGTCGCCGCTGCTGATCGCCCTGCTGGGCGGCATCGCGGTGTTGATGACCCTGATCATCTATCTGGCCTTCTTCAAGCTGCTGCGCCTGCCCTACAGCCCGGGGTATGCCGCATTCACCTTTCCCATGGTGATCGGTGCCACGGCCCTGGCGAAGACCGCCGGCTGGATGCAGACCCACGGCTTCAGCGCTCACGATGTCGCGATCGTCCACGGTATGGCCACGCTGGAAGTGATCGTCGCCAGCGTCATCGTCGGCTACGTGGCCCTGCGCTATCTCGGCTTCTATCTGCATGGCTGGCGCGCCGGCGCCCTGACCCGCACGGTCTGAAAAGCGCCCTGGACCGAGCCGACAAACCCGCGTGGAAGATCGCGGTGGCATGCGCCACACTCGAGGACATGCCGACTTCCCTGCAAAGCCATCACTCCACGCCCGCCGCCAGCGTTTCCCGTTGGTGGCTCTGTCTGCTTGGCCTGCTGGCACTGCTGCCGCTCGAGCCGGCGGCCGCGGCACTGGCCGACGACCGGCGGGAGAGCATCGTCGAACGCGCCGGCACCCTGCCGCGCAGCCACACCCTGCTGGTCGCCATCGACGGCGAGACCGTCATCGACGAGGGCTTTCGTGGCCACGCGACCGACGAGACGGCCAACATCAAGTCGCTCTCCAAGACGCTGATCTCGGCCCTGGTGGGTGCCGCCATCGATCGCGGCGTGATCGAAAGCGTCGACCAGCCCATCGTCGAGCTGCTGGGCGCCCGGGTACCCGCCGACGTCGACCCGCGCGTCAACGACATCACCGTCGGCAACCTGCTGTCGATGCAGGCCGGACTGGAGCGCACCTCCGGCGGCAACTATGGCGCCTGGGTGGCGAGCTCGAACTGGGTCAGCGATGCCCTGGCGCGCCCCTTCGATGCCGAGATCGGCGGGCGCATGCGCTACTCCACCGGCAACAGCCACCTGCTCTCCGCCGCGCTGACCGAGGTCACCGGGCGCAGCACGCTGGCGCTCGCGCGAGACTGGCTGGGCGATCCGCTGGGCATCTCGATTCCGCCCTGGACACGTGACCCGCAGGGAATCTACTTCGGCGGCAACGAGATGGGCCTGACCCCGCAGGCGCTGCTGCGCTTCGGCGAGATGGTGCGGCAACGCGGCAGATACGGCGGCCAGACGGTCCTCTCCACCGACTGGATCGAACGCTCCTGGCAGCCGCGCACCCGCT
>NZ_CALFQK010000198.1:0-4415 GCF_937921195.1 uncultured Salinicola sp. | reverse complement strand
CGGCAGCGAGGTGACGTTCATCACCAGCTCGCGATCGATCTTGACCGTATCCATGGGCATCGAGGTCAACTGGGCCAGCGACGAGTAGCCGCTGCCGAAATCGTCGAGGGCGACGCGGATGCCGGCATCCCGGATCCGATCCAGGCTGCGGAACGCCTTGACGGGATCGCTGAGCACCGAGGTTTCGGTGACCTCGATCTGCAGCCGATGGTGGGGGACCCCGTGACGCCTCGATGCCGCGATCATGTCGTCGAGCAACCCCGGGTCCATCAACTGGCGAGTGGAGAGATTCACGCTCAGCAGGAAGCGGTCGCCGAAACGCTCGCGCACGATGTCATCCTTGAGCAGCGGCAATGCCTGCTCCATCAACATCTCCCACAGCGGCGCGATCAGCCCGGAGCGTTCCGCGACCTCGATGAAACTCGCCGGCGGCACCACGCCCTCGGCCGGATCGTACAGGCGCATCAGGGCCTCGAAGCAGCGGATCTCGCCCGTCGACGAATCGACGATCGGCTGCACGAAGCAGCGCACGCCTTGGGTCGCCAGGGCACCGCGGATCAACTGCTCGGCACGGCTGTTCTGTCGCTCCCACTGTCGCAGCGTCTCGCTGTAGTAGCGTCGGGAGCCGACATCGGACAGGCGCGCGTTGGCCAGCGCCAGGCGCGACTGATGGCGCCACTCGTCCACGCTCACCGTCTCGGCCGGATCGAGCACGGCCGCTCCGCTGACATGCGACAGCCATACCTGCTGCCCATCGATCTCCACCGGCTGGGAGAGCAGCACCTCGAGCGGTTCGAGCGCCTCGTCCAGTCGCTCGACTTCGTCGGTTTCGAACACCATGGCAAAGGTGTGTTCCGGCAGCGCGATCAGCGCCACTCTCGGTGGCAACTGCCGGCGCATGCGCTGGACCAGCTTGCGTAGCGCGCTGACCGCGTCATCGACGGCGACGCCATCGAACAGCGACGCCACATTGAGCAGTTGGAACTTGACGAGTGCCATCGGCGGCAACGGCGAGCGCGCCAGACACTCCTGCAGGAGCAGTTCGAGATAGGCCCCGTTGGGCAGCAGCGTCATCGGATCGCCGAGCCGCTGCTCCGTGGTGTCGGTCTGGGTGCCGGCCATGCGGATGGCCAGACCGCGCTCGTTGCGCTGGCACAGGCCTCGACACAACACCATTCGCCAGCCGCCACGCGCATCCCGGATACGGTATTCGACGGCGACCGAGGAAGTCAGGCCATCGAGATGCTGGTAGAGCGACCGCTGAACGTCGGCGCGATCCTCCTCGTGGATACGCGACAGCCAGTCGTCGAGTCCACGCCGCCCTTCGCCGTGCGCCAGCCCCAGCATGCTCGACCATCGCTGCGACAAGGTGAGCTGGCCGCTGTCGAGATCCCACTCCCAGACGCCATCGTTGGTGGCGGTCAGCACCAGGTTCAGATGCTGGGTTCGCTCCTCAACCCGGCTCTCGAGCTCATCGCGGGACGCCTCGAGATCCCGGATCGTGCGGCGCACCGAGTCGAGTACGAGGTTGTTGAGCTGGGCCAGCTTCTGCAGCGCGATCTCATCGCTGTCGGTATGGACGTGAAACTCGAACTGTCCGTCCACTGCCTGGCAGAGCTGATGGCTGATGGCGTCGACCTGCGCAATCAAACGCCGCTCGCGCGCTTCGGCGACGGTCAAAGGCTTGTCGCTCATCTCGCCGACTCCTCTGCAGAGGTCATTTCGAAGCGACAGCCGTCGTCGCCAATACCGGCACCGGTCGCGGCATGAATGGCGGGAAGGCGGGGCAGGAAGGCTTGCACCGGATTGGCCATCGAGAAGAACATGGGGGAGTATCGCCGCCTCGATCCGACGAACGGATCCGCATGCGGCCTCAGCGGCGCCTGACGGTCGAGCTGCTGGCAGTCGCCCGCGACGGCGATCGAACCGACGACCGCGCCGTCATGACTGGCCTCGAGATGATCGATGAGAATGCGCTGAATCAACCCGATCATGGAAGGTCGCTCTAGAGTCCGTCACCGCTCCGCTCGCGGCCCGAGAGTCGCGACAGGGTTCGATGCGTCCCGTCAGGGAGGGAAACGGGCGATGACTGTCGACATACTCGAAGTATCATTAGCATTATCGGCGGTCGAGCCACGAAATTGAGGGCCGTATAAACTGATTATCGAGCGCACTCGAGGCGCCGACCATCACCGGGGACGGAAACTGACTTGATGCAATCGGGCGATTCACAGCTACGCAAGCGGCTGTTCCAGATCATCTTCGAATCGGACACACCGCAAGCGAAGGCGTTCGATATCGCGCTGATCACGCTGATCCTGGTGAGCGTGGCCACCGTCTTTCTCGACAGCGTGCCGGATCTGCATGAACGCTTCGGAAGGATATTCTATCTGGTCGAATGGGCGTTCACGCTGATCTTCACGCTGGAGCTGGCGCTCAGACTCTACTGCCTCGACCGCCCCCTGCGTTACCTGCGCAGTTTCTATGGTGTCCTGGACCTGCTCGCCATTCTCCCGACATGGCTCGCCCTGTTCATACCCGGTGCGCAATCGCTGCTGGTGGTGCGGGTATTGCGCGTGCTGCGCGTGTTCCGGGTCCTGCGACTGATGGAGTTCGTCGGCGAGGGTCGCATGCTGGTGGAAGCGTTGCAGCGCAGCCAGCGCAAGATCCTGCTGTTCCTGACCACCATACTGCTCATCATCACCATCTTCGGGGCGTTGATCTACCTGATCGAACCCCCCGAGGCCGGTTTCACCAGCATGCCAAGGGCCATGTACTGGGCGATCGTCACCCTGACCACCGTCGGCTATGGCGATATCGCGCCGGTGACGGCGCTGGGACAGTTCATCTCCGCGTTCATGATGATTCTCGGCTATTCGATCATCGCCGTCCCCACCGGGGTCTTCTCCGCCGAGGTGATTCGATCGATCCAGCGCGAGCGCTACTCCGACGAAGCCTGCCCCGGCTGCGGTCACGAGGGGCACGAGCGCGGTGCCAAGTACTGCCGTTTCTGCGGTACCTGGCTCGACGAGGAGACCCAGGACCCCAACGCGCCCCCAGACGAGGCCTCCGAGACGGAGGCGGAACCTCCCGAGGCGCACGACAAGGGTGATTGAGGTCGCGGGGCCACCGAAACGTTAACTTTTGTCATCAATCTGTGACAAAAGGACGACAAACTCCCATTCCACGATGCCGCACCAGGCGGTTCGTCATCATCGGGAGTTGTCATGCAATCGCTTCGCCTCACGCTCCGCAGCGGCCTCGTCGCCATGCTGCTGCTGTTCGCGCTGCTGATGTCGGTCATCGGCGGCGGCAGCTACCTGGCCATGAAACAGGCGAGAAACGCCTTCGATTCGGTCTATGCCCTCAATGTCGTGCAGCTCGGGACGGCACGTGAACTCTATGCCGCACTGATGCAGACCCGGGTGCTGCTGGACAGCTATCAGACCGACTACAACCGCCTGCGCGTCAAGCCCGCCAAGAAGACCTGGGCGCAGGCGCAGGCCACCTTCGCGAGTGCGAAGCAGCGCCTCGCGGAGATGCCCCCGGCGGCCCCCGAGTCGCCCGGGGGCGATCTCGCCGATCGCTTCCGGGCGCTGATCGACGACGGCATCCAGCCCGGCTTCGATACGCTCAAGGCGTGGGATGTCTCGGCCTACCAAACCAGCGTCAAGCAGGCCAACGACCTGACCGCCGCGCTGGATGCCAGTCTTGCCGGCTTGTCCTCCACCGCCAAAGCCAATGCGGTGTCGGGAGCGGCTGCCATGGAGCGTGACGTGCACCTCCTGCAGGTCGGGCTGACCACGGCGGCCGTGGTCACGCTGGCGTTGATCCTGCTGGCCTTCTTCATGTTCCAGCGCCATCTGTTGCGCCCGCTGGGCGAAGTGAGGCGACACTGCGCCGACATCGCCCAGGGCGACCTCAGCCAGCGCCTGTCGACGCGGGGCGTGAGGGAGATGCGGTTGCTCAAGTCCGGCGTCGACGCGATGCAGGCCTCGCTGCTGGAGCTGGTCTCGCAACTGCAACGGGAGAGTCGGGCGCTGCGTGGCGACGCGCTGGAGTTGACCGAAGCCAGCCATGCCCTGAACGACCAGAGCCGGCAGCAAGCCCAGGCGCTCCAGCAGACCACCGCCAGCATGGAGGAGATCACTGCCACCGTGGCGCATACGGCGGATCACGCCGACCAGGGACGGACGCTGTCGGAGGAGAATCGGCGCCGGATCGACGCCAGCGGAGACCAGATATCCACCGCGGTCACCGAGATCGAGGCGGCCCAGGCCCGCTCCGAATCGTCGCTGGAAGTGATTGGGATGATCGATTCGTTGACTTTCCAGACCAACCTGCTCGCGCTGAATGCCTCGGTCGAGGCGGCCCGGGCCGGGGCGCAGGGCCGCGGGTTCGCCGTGGTCGCCGCC
>NZ_CALFQK010000197.1:0-4504 GCF_937921195.1 uncultured Salinicola sp. | reverse complement strand
GAAAAAGCCGGCTACTCGAGCCGGCTGATTCAGAATTCGTGGCGGAGGGGGAGGATGGGCGTCGCTACGCTCCGCCGCCCGGCGCTACGCGCCTTGGCTCGAACCGGAGGGTTCTCATCACCTCCCCCACCTCGCGCTTTATGCCGTACATGAAAAAGCCGGCTACTCGAGCCGGCTGATTCAGAATTCGTGGCGGAGGGGGAGGGATTCGAACCCTCGAAGCCTTTCGACTTACACACTTTCCAGGCGTGCTCCTTCGACCACTCGGACACCCCTCCGCATTGTCGTCCTTCCCGTGGCGGCCTTGCCGCTGCGTTCAGAACGGCGCACATAGTAACGAGCTAAACCCGTGATCGCAAGCCGTTTTTCCTTTTCCGACGACCTTTTACGATCTCTCCGCAACGGAGAGCTCGGCGCTAGCGCCACCGCTCCAGATACGCCTCCGGGTCACGCACCGGCGCATCGGGGTAGCGCCCGCCGACATGGCCAAGGTAGAGATAGCCGACCAGCTCTTCATGCTCGCCGAGACCGAGGCCGCGCCAGACGGTCCTGTCATGGGCGTAGGTGCCGGTGCGCCACATCGCCCCAAGCCCTTGCGCGAAAGCCGCGTAGAGCATGGCATGGGCCGCGCAGCCGGCCGAGATGAGCTGCTCGACCGGCGGCACCTTGGGCAGATCCGGCGTGATGCGCGCGATCACGGCGATGATCATCGGCGCCCGCTTGGGTTTCTTGCGGGCGGCGTCGAGGCTGCCGTCATCGATATGCGGGTTGGCCTGATAATCGGATCGGGCGAACAGCTCACCCAGCCGATCGAGCCCCTCGCCGCTGATCTCGATGAAGCGGTACGGCGTCATTTCCTTGTGGTCAGGCGCCCGCAGTGCGGCACGGTAGATGGCGTCGAGCTGCTCGGCGGTTGGTGCCGGCGCGGCCAGCTTGCCCATCGAGCGACGCTGGTGCAGTAGCGTCATGGCATCCATGTCTGACTCCTCTGAGACATCGGTGGTGAAACGCGGCGGATCGCCCGACTCTACGTCAAAAGCGCTACTGCCGCAGCAGCCGCGCCGGCAGCTCCGGCGTCCAGCCCGGCGTGGCCCGCCACGGGTTGATGTCGAGCCCGCCGCGGCGCATGTAACGCGCCATCACCAGCAGCTCCTGCGGGCGGCAGCGCGCCATCAGGTCGACGAAGATGTGCTCGACGCAGTGCTCGTGAAAATCCTGGTGCTGGCGATAGGAGACGAGGTAGCGCAGCAACGCAGCCCGATCGAGTCGCGGGCCACGATAGGCGATCAGCACACTGCCCCAATCCGGCTGCCCGGTGACCGGGCAGTTGGACTTGAGCAGATGCGAATGCAGCGTCTCCTCGACGACATCGCTCTCGTCGCAGGCGAGCAGACCCGGCGCCGGCGTGTAGCGATCGATGGCGACATCGAGATCGTCGATGCACTCACCCGGCAGCGGCGCCGGCGCGAGCGCAGCGTCGTCGACACCGAACAGCTCGACGGTGACCGGGGCACCGGCCGCGACGCTCAAGTCCCGTTGCAGCAGCTCGATCACCGCGTCACGCCCGGCGAACGTGGTCTGGTTGAAGCCGTTGAGGTAGAGCTTCCAGGATTTGGATTCGATCAGGCAGGGCGAATCCGCCGGCAGCCGGAAGCGCGCCACCGCGACCACCGGCTTGCCGCGCGGGTCGAGCCAAGAGAGTTCGAAGGCCCACCACTCGTCGCCACCGACGAACGGCAGTGACGACGCCTCGATCCCCAGCGGCGCCCGGTTGGCGGCACGTTCGATGGGGAACAGCAGCGACGCATCGTAGCGGTCGGGATAGGCGGACTCGCGTCCGAGCGGCGCGTCGACCAGCGTCCCAGGACGATCCTGACTCATGACCGAATCCCCTTGCCGCGGTTGAGCATCCACAGCGCCAGGCACCAGAACGCCACGATGAAGGCGGCGATGGCGATCAGCGCCCCGCTCACCGGAATGTCGGAGATGCCGAGGATGCCGTAGCGGAAGGCGTTAACCATGTAGAGGATCGGGTTGATCATGGTCACGTTCTGCCAGAACTCCGGCAGCAGGTCGATCGAGTAGAACACGCCGCCCAGGTAGGTCAGCGGGGTGAGCACGAAGATCGGGATGATCGAGATATCGTCGAACTTCTTGGCCAGCAGCGCATTGATGAAGCCGCCGATCGAAAACAGCAACGCGGTCATCACCACCACCATCAGGGTCAGGAACGGATGGTGCAGGTCCAGATGGGTGAAGAACAGCGATACCACCGTCACGATCAGCCCGACGCCCAGCCCGCGTGCGGCGCCGCCGATGACGAAGCCGGCCAGGATGACCCAGTTGGGCATCGGCGAGACCATCATCTCCTCCACGCTGCGCTGGAACTTGTTGGAGAAGAACGATGACGCCACGTTAGAGTAGCTGTTGGTGATCACCGACATCATGATCAGGCCGGGCACGATGTAGGACATGTAGGAGATGCCGTGCATCTCGCCCACGCGGGAGCCGATCAGGTTGCCGAAGATGATGAAGTACATCGTCATGGTGATGGAGGGAGGCACCAGCGTCTGCGGCCAGATCCGCACGAAGCGGCGAACCTCCTTCACCACCATGGTCCAGAGCGAAATCAGCAGTTGCCGGGTATTCAAGACGCCGTCTCCTTGGCCTGGGCGGATGTTTCGGATGGACCGTCGATGCCTGTCGTGGCATCCGGCTGCGAGGTCATCGACACGAACAGCTCTTCCAGACGGTTGGCACGATTACGCATCGACAGCACCCGTACGCCCTGAGCGGTCAGTTGCTGGAAGGCATCGTTGAGATCGGTGCCCTTGCGCACGGAGAGCGCCAGCTGGTGCGAATCGACCCGCTCGGCATCGAAGCCCTCGATCCTGGGGGCGACGTCCAGCGGCTCGGCAAGATCGAGCAGGAAGGTCTCGGTATCCAGTTCGGTCAGCAGGCCTCGCATCGAGGTGTTCTTGATGATCTCGCCCCGGTTGATGATGGCGATATTGCGGCACAGGCTCTCGGCTTCCTCGAGATAGTGCGTGGTCAGGATGATCGAGGTGCCCTCCTCCTCGTTGATCCGGCGCATGTACTCCCACATGCTGCGACGCAGCTCGATATCCACCCCGGCGGTGGGTTCGTCGAGAATCAGCAGGCGCGGCCGGTGGATCAACGCTCGCGCGATCATCAGACGACGTTTCATGCCGCCCGAGAGCATACGGGCGGAGCCGTTGCGCTTGTCCCACAGGCCGAGGTCCTTCAGCAACCGGTCGCAACGCGGTCGGGCCTCCTTCACCGGCATGCCATAGTAGCCCGCCTGGGTCATGACAATATCTTCGACCTTCTCGAACTGGCTGAAGTTGAACTCCTGCGGCACCACGCCAAGCGCGTACTTCGCCTTGGCAAAATCCTGGTCGATGTCGATGCCGAATATCTTCACCTGCCCCGCCGTCTTCTGGACCAGCGAACAGACGATGCCGAGCGTGGTGGACTTGCCCGCGCCGTTGGGGCCGAGCAGTGCAAAGAAATCGCCCTGAGCGACATCGAGATCGATGCCCTTCAGGGCCTCAAAACCATTACCGTAGACTTTGGTCAGCCCGCGGATGGACAGTGCCGGTTCTGCCATCAGGGATTCCTGCCGTATGTGATAGATCGGGATTCACGAAAATCGTGTGAGACTGAAGAGCCAGGCAATATGGGGGCGATTCATCGCGCTTCAATCTTTAGCAGACGAATCAACCATGCTGCGTCAGCGATCCTCCGATAACCGCCGCCCATGGCGATCTCGCGAGGAAAACCGACGTGAAGCCGCACGGAATCGTCTCCGCTCGGACGGCTCAGGCCTTTCGAGGACGATAAAGCAGACACGCAAAAGAAAAGAGAAGCGTCATGGACGCTTCTCTTTTCGGAATCTGGAGCGGGAAAGGAGATCGACCGGGCTGGCGTTCCAGCGGACCGGCGTTCTAGCTCACGACCCTCGGCCACGCTTCAAGATTCTCTAAAACTGGAGCGGGAAAGGAGATTCGAACTCCCGACCCTCGCCTTGGCAAGGCGATGCTCTACCACTGAGCTATTCCCGCTGAATGATGTCGAGACCTGAGTCCGACGCGATGATCGTGGCGGATCATCGAAGTGGCGTCCCATAGGGGGTTCGAACCCCTGTTACCGCCGTGAAAGGGCGGTGTCCTGGACCACTAGACGAATGGGACGCAATGGAGCAGCAGAGCTGTTCCGATACTACCTAAATCTGGAGCGGGAAAGGAGATCGACCGGGCTGGCGTTCCAGCGGACCGGCGCTCCGGCTCACGACCCATGCTGCCTATCTAACGCTACCAAGAGTTGGAGCGGGAAAGGAGATCGACCGGGCTGGCGTTCCAGCTCCCGACCTACACCTACCGTTCCGATACTACCTAAATCTGGAGCGGGAAAGGAGATCGATCGGACCGGCGTTCCGGCTCACGACCCTCAGTCACACATCCAATACTGCGAAGTTGGAGCG